>CAZDNS010000052.1:0-12416 GCA_964506845.1 uncultured Planctomycetia bacterium
AGGGTAGAGGCCCTTGCCCATAGCGCAAAACAAGACAAGGCGGTATTCAGGGATTATATCGAAAAGAACAGCCTTATGGATGATATAAGGCTTCAGATAAGACAGGACAAGACCTTCGGTTTTATTCTGTCAAAGGCAGAGGTTGTTGAAGAGGAAATAGCATCTGCAGATTCAAATACCGAAAAATCCCTGCCTGCGGTCGGATGAGGAAATATAAACCCGGATTTTGCAATAGAAAAAATCCGCCTCGAGCGAAGCGAGAGGCCGCTCGGTCAAATTCGGCGAGAATTTGACCGGATTAGCGGGGTATCCCAAATTTTGCCTGCCGAAGGCGTGCACAAAATAGTGCAATCGAAAAATCCGGGATACCTTGCAAAATCGACAAAATCCTCGTCGGATTTTGTCGTGCAACCCCTTCGGGGCAAATTTTGCCTGCGCAAAAGCGCGAGCAAAATTTGGGATAAAAAGAATATTTTAACGAAGAACTAAAAGTTTTGAACTTTGCACTTTTCGTTTTACGCTCTATATTATTAAATGAAGCCACAACTTAGCGAACGCTATAGTAGAGCTAAGTTGTTTGGCTGAATTTACCCTTGACATCGAAGATGTCAAGGGTCCAACTCGCACAGTAACTTATGTTCACTTTGTTCCATAAGTTTCGTGCTCATAGGAGGTATGAAGTATGGAAACATTAGTTCCGATAGTGGTTGAGCAGACAGGAAGGGGCGAGCGCGCCTACGACATCTATTCGAGACTCCTGAAGGACAGGATTATATTCATTGGAACCCCTGTAGACGACGTCGTATCAAATCTTGTTATAGCGCAGCTTCTCTTTCTCCAGATGGAAGACCCTGAAAAAGACATAAATGTGTACATAAATACTCCGGGAGGCATAGTTACAAGCGGCCTTGCCATATATGATACAATGCAGTTTGTAAAGCCCGATGTATGCACCTACTGCGTTGGCCAGGCCACGAGCATGGGAGCGCTTTTGCTCTGCGCTGGCACAAAGGGCAAGCGTTATGCCCTTCCCAATGCGAGGATAATGATACACCAGCCCTGGGGAGGCGTTCAGGGCGTTGCCGCAGATATAAATATCCAGGCAAAAGAGATATTGAAATTAAGAGACAGGATAAACCATATACTGTCAAAGCATACCGGGCAAGCCTTAGATAAGATAGAAAAGGACACAGACCGCGACTATTTTATGAGCGCACAGGAGGCAAAGGAATATGGCCTGGTAGATGAGGTTATAATGGGGAAGAAGAAATAGGAGAGAGGTTGATAAAATGACGCTAAAGAAAGATTATCTGTTAACCCCGGGCCCTACTCCAGTTCCACCTGACGCCTTACTTTCTATGGCAAAGCCAATTATTCATCACCGAACGCCTGAATTTATGGAGATATTTAAGGAGGTCAACGAAAATCTAAAATATGTCTTCCAGACGCAGTCAGATGTGCTTGTGTTTACCTCTTCCGGCACCGGCGCAATGGAGGCAGCTGTAGCCAACCTGCTCTCTTCGGGAGATAAGGCATTAACTGTTCAAGGAGGTAAATTCGGTGAAAGATGGACAGAGATCTGTAAGTCATACGGTATTAATACAATAGTCGTAGACGTTGAATGGGGAAAAGCAGTAGAGCCAAAGATAATTGAAGGAAGATTGAAGCAGGATGGCGATATCAAGGCGGTATTCACAACTCTATGCGAAACCTCGACAGGCGTTCAGACCGATATAAAATCTATCGCCGCGATTACGAAGAAATACAAAGCAGTAGTTGTCGTAGATGCCATATCCGGCCTTGGAGCGGTTGATATAAAGACGGACGAATGGGGAATTGACTGCGTGGTGGCAGGTTCCCAGAAGGGCCTTATGATACCGCCCGGCCTGGCATTTGTGAGTTTAAGCAAAAAGGCATGGGAAAATGCGGAGAGTTCAAAATTACCGAAATACTATTTTGATTTTAAAACAACAAAGAAGGCGCTTGAGAAAACCGATACCCCTTTTACCCCTGCGATTAGCCTGGTGATCGCGCTTAGAGAGACATTGCGGATAATGAGGCAGGAAGGGCTTGAGGTTATTTTTTCAAGGCATAAGAAACTTGCAGACGCAACGCGCAGCGCAATGAAGGCTATGGGACTCGAGTTATTTGCGCCTACTGCCGCCTCTGATTGCGTTACTGCCGTAAAAGTGCCTTCTGGCGTGGATGGAGAAAAACTGGTAAAACATATGCGCGATAAATACGGCGTATCTATAGCCGGAGGCCAGGCAGAATTAAAAGGCAAGGTTTTTCGCATTGCCCATATGGGGTTTATCAGAGATACCGATATCTTAACAGCAGTATCTATTCTGGGAATTGCCCTCAATGAGATGGGATTTAAGTGCAATACAGGGAATGGCATAAGGGTATTGAGTGAGGAACTGACTAAAAAATGAGCAGTCGGAAGTTTTTCTATAATGTCGACTGCTCATCCTGAGGCCGTAGGGCCGAAGGATCTTTGAGATCCCTCGCCTCGCTCAGGATGAGAGGTCGGGAAAACATATAAAGAACATCCCGACCCTCATTAAAAAATAACAACGGAGAGCAGAATGAAGCTACTTGTAAGCGACTCTATTGCCGAAGAAGGGCTTAAAATATTAAAGGAAGAAAAATCAATAGAGGTGGTGGTTAATACCAAATTAAAACCCGATGAATTAAAAGAAGCAATAAAAGATTTTGACGGCCTTATAGTGAGGAGTTCCACAAAGGTTACAAAGGAAATAATAGAGAGCGCGTCAAAGCTTAAGGTTATAGGCAGGGCCGGCACAGGCCTTGATAATGTGGATGCGGATGCAGCAACGAAGAAGGGTATAATAGTTATGAATACACCCGGAGGAAATACCATATCCACCGCCGAACATACCCTCAGTATGATACTTGCGCTTTCAAGAAAGATACCCCAGGCAGTAGCGTCGATTAAAAAAGGGGAATGGGACAGGAAGAGTTTTATGGGTAGTGAGTTATTGGGCAAGGTGCTTGGAATAGTGGGGCTTGGCAGAATTGGCTCTGAGGTGGCAAAAAGAGCGCTTTCCTTCGGAATGAAGCCTGTTGCATTTGACCCCTATCTTTCAGAGGAGATGGCAAAGGAACTTGAGGTCGAACTCGTGGACCTTAAAGAACTCCTAAGGATATCGGATTATATAACCGTCCATACCCCTCTCACAGATGAGACCAGATATGTGATAGGAGAGGAAGAATTTAAACTTATGAAGGATGGGGTAAGGATTATAAACTGCGCCAGAGGCGGTATAATAAATGAAAAAGCGCTTTATGACGCAATAACCTCCGGAAAGGTATCAGGCGCGGCCTTAGATGTTTTTGAGAATGAACCGCCGAAGGATAGCCCGCTGTTAAAGCTGGAGAATGTCATTGCTACCCCTCATCTGGGCGCATCTACCGAAGAGGCCCAGATAAGCGTAGCAGTGGATATAGCCAAGCAGGTGTTAGACGCCCTTCTTGGCAGGGGGATAAGAAACGCTGTAAACGTGCCCTGTATCGAAGCAGAACTTTTGAAGCACATCCAGCCATTTATAAATCTGGCAGAAAAGACAGGGCTTTTGATTTCACAGATGGTGGAGGGTAGAATCCGGGAGGTTAAGATCAGATACTCGGGCGATGTAACAATGCATGATACAAAATCCGTAACCATAGCACTGGTAAAGGGCCTTTTGAGCCCGGTGGTTGTCGAAAACGTTAATTATGTAAACGCAACCTGCCTTGCAAAAGAGAGAGGCATTAATATTACAGAAACCAGGTCCACCGAGATAGGGGATTTCGTAAACCTGATTGCGGTGGATGTTATAACGGATAAGTCGAAGTGCAATATATACGGCACATTGTTTACAAAAAAAGACCCGCGGATTGTAAGAATAAATGAGTTTTACGTTGACCTTATACCTAGCGGAAACCTCCTGGTTATATCCAATATAGATAAACCGGGCATAGTCGGCTATATCGGAACCCTTATGGGTGACCACGGCATAAACATAGCAGGGATGACATTCGGAAGGGTCGCACCGGGCGGCAAGGCGATAACCGTTCTAAATGTCGATAACCCTGTGCCGAAAGAAGTGTTGGACGAGATTAAAAAGGGAAAAAATATAATCGACGCCAAACTTATAAAACTCTAATCCCGTCACCTGAATTCCGCGGCCATGGCCGTGGGTGAATGGCACAGCGGGACGTCGCCCCAAGAGGGGCGTAGTAAGTGTGGGGCTCCAGAAGACAAAATGAAAAAAGAAAACAGGATTTATATAATTGACGTAACCAACAGGGATGGAGTGCAAACCTCGCGCATATGCCTTGCGAAGCTGGAAAAGACCATGCTTAACCTCTATTTGAATGAGTTCGGTGTTTTTCAGAGCGAATTCGGATTTCCGGTCACAAGGCATGAGACAAATTATCTGAATGCAAACCTTGAACTTGCCCGAATAGGAGTTTTAGCTCCCATAAGGTTGAGCGGCTGGATGAGGGCTACAGTTGATGATGTCCAGACTGCATTTGAAAGGGTGCCAAAATTAAAGCATATCAACATATCCATATCAACCTCAGACCAGATGATTATCCATAAGTTTAAGGGAAAACTTAACCATGAGGCCGTGATAAAAGAGATGGTAGCCGCGCTCAGGCTTGCAAGGTCTCTTGGGGCAGAGACGGTAGGTGTTAATGCAGAGGATGCCTCAAGGACCGATATGGATTATCTGATGAAATTTGCAAAAAAGGCAAAAGACAACAGTGCGGATAGAATAAGATACTGCGACACTCTTGGATATGACGACCCCTTTACCATATACGAAAGGATAAATAAACTCGCGCAAAAGGTGGATATACCGATAGAATTGCACTGCCATAATGACCTTGGGTTAGTAATTGCTACTTCTATAGCAGGCGCTAAGGCAGCTATTGATGCCGGGTGCGATGCCTACATAAATACCACCGTAAATGGTATGGGAGAGCGCGCCGGAAACGCCGATCTTGTTTCCGTAATTTTAGCCCTTAAGTATTCGAGCGGGTTTAAAGGTAAGCACCTTTTAGATGAAAGGATTGACCTTTCAAAATCCTGGCAGATTGCTAAATACGCCTCATATGCCTTTGGCGTTCCAATTCCGATAAACCAGCCCGGTGTAGGGACAAATGCCTTTGCCCATGAGTCAGGTATCCATGCGGACGGCGCATTAAAAGACAGAAGAAATTATGAACTCTACGACTTTGAAGAGCTGGGAAGGGGCGAGCCGGAGATAATAGAGACCGGCAGAAAGATAACCGCCGGAGAATACAGCGGGATAAAGGGTTTCAGGAATGTCTATGAAAAACTGGAGATAGAATTCAAGAATGAGGAAGAGGCAACGAAGATACTTGAACTGGTAAGATACGCAAATGTCCATACCCAGAAACCATTGACAGACAGCGAATTGAAATTTATAGCAAAATACCCCGATATAGCAAAAAAGATATTCACTATGTCACCTTAAATAAAAGAAGTAACCGCAAAGACGCTATCGCAAAAACGCAAAAATCTTTGTGCTCTTTGTGGTGGGACCGCCAAAACGCAAAGGAATATTTTGTGATTTAGCGGTTGCAACTTTTGCGTTTCAGCGGTTGCAAAGAAGGAGACTGTTATGAGAGGACCTATAGGAATAATACTGGCATTATCCTTTATTGTATCTGCTCCTGTTTTTGCTCAGACAAAAAGCGTTCCCCAGGATGTTGTTTTAGTAGATGATATATCCTTTGAGGAGGCAGGAAATATAAAACTAATCCTTGCCTTAAATAAACCCGATAAGGTATTTTGTTATGATATAAAGAACCCGCCGCAGATTATAATAGACCTTTTAGGAAATGCCTATTTCAAGGGTAGCGAACAACTTTCTGTAAATAAAAGTGGTATAAAACGAATCTCGGCTTCAAAAGACTTCGGAAAAACCAATTTAGCCTCTGATAAGAATTATTATCCGGTAGATTTTTTTGTTGTTGAGCTTGATGAGCCAAAAGAATATAAGCTTGCAAGCGGAAAGACCAAAGCGGTTGTGGAGATAGGCGCTTTAAGGGCAGAGGAAAGAATGCCGCTAGAGGAGGATATGGAGCCTGCTACAGAAGAACCTGAGTCTGTAAAGGAAGGGACAAGGATAGCAAAACTATCCGCCAGCGAGAAACCCAAAGAAGAAGTCAGGCGGCCTTATAAACCGGATATTGCCAGGGAAGGGGCTATAGAAGAAAAATTTCAGGAAGAACCCCAACCAAGAGAAGAAGCAAAAATACCTAAATACAAAGAGGCGCCTACGCTCACCCTCGCTAGAAAGAAATCAGTAGAAATGCGTAATAAAGGCTACACTGCACAAACCCAGGGTAAATTCGATAAGGCGCAGGAATGCTACCAGCTGGCAATAAAGCTTGACCCGAAATATTCGACCCCGCACAATGACCTTGGTATTATATATGAGGAAAAAGGACTGCTTGAAAAGGCGGGCGAAGAATATAAAAAGGCAATAGAGCTTGACCCAAACTATGCCGCCGCATATTCTAACCTTGCACTCCTTTATGAAAAGCAAGCCAAGCTTTCCGAAGCCCTGCCATACTGGCAGAAGCGCGCAAGCCTGGGTGAGCCCGATGACCCGTGGACTATAAGGGCAAAGGATAAGCTCCAGAGATATAATAAATGAGCAGTTGGGGGGTTTTCTTCATCTGTTCGACTGCTCATAAGATCCCTTATCGCTTTGCTCTTCAGGATGAGGGATCGGGCAACTCCCCGACCCCTCAAATAAATATTTCTTATATGCCGAGACCACTCTTTAAGGTATTTCTATCCATTCTTCTTATTGCATCACCCTTTAGTTTAAGTTACGGCAAGGAAATAAACAATATTGAATCCATATCTTTAAGGAAAGATAAAGGCAGCCTTGAGCTTTCCTTAAAAACTACGCATCCGGTACAGATTTTCTCCTCCAGCACGACTAACCCTCCCAAGATAGAGATTGAATTTAAAACCCCTCTGGGCTATAACCTCAAAGAACAAATATTGCTCGAAAAAAATTCTCCGATAGACAAGATAAAACTTTTAACAAAACCGCAGGAAAAAGGCGAAAGCAAAATCTTAGTCAGTCATTTAATCCTCGAATTAAAAATACCGTTAGGATATGAAATATCCAAACACAATAACAGAATTGCGTTTAGACTGCATGAAAAGCCTAAAATTGCCTCAAGGCCTAAAGAGATAGAGGCGCCTGTAAATAAAAAAGAGAAGTATGATAGCCCTGAACGGATTGTGGAAAGGGATTTTATAGAGTTTATAAAAAAGGCAAGGATACGATGGAAAAAAGAAGAAGAAACCATAAAAAGGCTTTTAGCGCAAGTTGAGAGGGAAAGATATCTTGAAGAAAAGCGCTTAAAGAAAAAAGAGGATCTTAAAGAGAAAAGGAAAAAAAAAGGAGAAAAACAAAATCGCAAAAAGGAACAATCAGCCAAGAAACAGAAAGTTGTAGCGCCTAAAGAAGAAGCCAAAAAGCAGCAAGATATAGCCATAAAAAAAGAGAAAGAGAAGGATAATCTGATAACTGTTAAGTCAGAAAAGGTTAATTCAGAAGAGAATTTAGGCGTGATTTTAATCACCAAAACAGAGGAAACCGCCCCTCCACAGGCAACCCATAATACTCAGGAAACACCCGCCTTAAAAAAAAAGTTTAACGAAGAAAAAAACGTAGCAAAACCTTCCAGGCAACAAAAACCAGAAGAAATAAAGACAGATAAATTGGAAGCACTTTCCGAAAAAGAAGAAGAGTTAAAGAGGCTGATTCAGGAAAACCAGACGAGACTAGAGAATTTAGCAAAGGAAAAAGAGGCGTTGCTGGGTAAACCCAAAAAAGAGACAACAGTAAGAAACAAGGCTCAGTCTGTAAGAGACAAAGCCTATAGTTATTTGATGGATGATAAGGTAGAAAAGGCTATAAAGCATTACCAACTGGCAATAAAACTTGACCCGAAATATTCGACCCCGCACAATGACCTTGGTATTATATATGAGGAAAAAGGACTGCTTGAAAAGGCGGGCGAAGAATATAAAAAGGCAATAGAGCTTGACCCAAACTATGCCGCCGCATATTCTAATCTTGCGCTCCTTTATGAAAAACAGGGTAAGCTTTCTAACGCCCTGCCCTACTGGCAGAAGCGCGCAACCTTAGGTAAGCCAGATGAGGAATGGACTAAAAAGGCGGTTGAAAAGATAAATGAATATAAGAAATCAGGGATAAATTAATGGCTAATATTGTAGTGGTAGGCGCCCAGTGGGGCGATGAAGGAAAAGGTAAACTCATAGATATCTTAGCGCAAGAGGCAGATTATATAGTCAGATATCAGGGCGGCAATAACGCCGGTCATACCGTAGTCGTATCTAATGAAGAGATAATATTGCACCTTATACCCTCAGGAATACTCCATAAGCACAAGGTATGCGTAATCGGAAACGGAGTGGTATTAGACCCGCAGGCTCTTTTAGATGAAATAAAGATACTGCGCACAAAGGGTATCGATGTGGATAGCAACCTTTTAATAAGCGACCAGGCACATCTGATTTTCCCCTATCATAAAATCTTAGATAGAGTCCGCGAGTCAAAGAATTCTTCATTTCGGATAGGAACAACGGGCCGCGGTATAGGGCCCTGCTATATAGACAAATTTACGAGATGCGGGATAAGGCTTGCGGATCTGTTAGACACAGCGGTTTTCAGAAAGAAACTTAAATTTAATATAGAAGAGAAAAGCAGAATTCTTAAGAAGCTCTATAATTTGCAGGGCATATCGTTCGATAAGACTTTTGAGCAATATATTGATTTCAGAAAGAAAATCTATAAATACGCAGCCAATACCCCTAAAGTTCTAAACGGGGCTATAACAGAAAGAAAAAGGTTGCTTTTTGAAGGCGCTCAGGGAACGCTCCTGGACATCGATTTCGGCACATATCCCTATGTAACAAGTTCGAATGCAACAGCAGGAGGAGCCTGCACAGGAACAGGCATAAGCCCGACAAAGATAGACAGGGTTATAGGCGTAGTGAAGGCATATACCACAAGGGTCGGCGAAGGGCCATTTCCTACCCAGTTTTCTAATGTACTTATGGATAAAATCAGGGACCGCGGAAGGGAATTCGGCGCAACCACAGGAAGGCCTCGCAGGTGCGGCTGGTTTGATGCGGTTATAGTAAGACATTCGGTTTTAATAAACTCCCTGGATGAGATTGCGGTTATGAAATTGGATGTGCTGGATGCTCTTAAGGAAATAAAGGTCTGCACTGCTTATAAATACAAAGGGAAAATTTTTAAGGATTTTCCCGCCAATATAGAAATGCTTAATAGATGTAAACCGGTCTATAAAACCCTTAAGGGCTGGCTTAAAAATACAACCGGTATAAAAGAGTATAAAAAACTTCCGGATAAAGCAAGGGATTATCTCAAAACCCTTTCTGATCTTGTAGGTACTGAGATTAATGTTATCTCGGTAGGCTCAAACCGTTCACAGACGATATATAAATAGACTTAGCAATGCGTAACTCGTAACGAGTAAGCAGTAGTTATTTTTTTTCCATTTTTTATTACAAGTTACCAGTTACCAATTACTAGTTAGTGATTTATAATTATGTTCACCATATTACTTCTCACCATCATAGGTTTCTTGATAGGTTTAGCCTATATTATGATAAAAGACAGGATTAAACCTAATAAAATCTTATCTACCACTTTTTTAGGGGTTTTGTTTCTGGGCATCTGGAAATTCTTGAGGGATTACAGGAAGAAAAACAGGAGGTGGCTGTAATGGGCGTTCTGATTATTTTGATAACGGGTTTTATTATTGGTATTGTCTTTACCCTTGTAAGTAAGACAGGCTCTATAAAACCTATAGTTATTACCACGTTGATTGGTTTAGCCCTTGGTATTCTTTTTAGTATGATAAGGGTTGTTCCTGCTGGATACGTTGGTGTAGTAGATTTTTTTGGTAATGTCTCAACGAATCATTTAAATAGTGGCATAAACCTCATTAATCCATTAGCAAGGGTTATAAATTTGTCTGTGAGAACGCAGGAAGATATGGAGATGATGAATGTTCCCTCCAAAGAAGGGTTAACGATAAATTTGGATATCTCTGTTCTGTACAGGCTTGACCCTGCTAAGGCGGTACAGGTGTACAAAACGGTTGGTTTCGGATATAAGGATATAGTACTTACACCTCAGTTCCGCGCAGCGGCAAGGGGTATTACCGTAAGCCATGAAGCAAAGGCGTTGTATACCTCTGAAAGAGAGATGCTTGCCCAGGCAATATTTGATTCCTTGAAGAATATGGTGGCCGAAAGGGGCATTGTTGTAGAACGCGTGTTATTAAGGGGAATGACGCTACCTGCCACAGTAAGCGGAGCTATTGAACAAAAATTAAAGGCAGAGCAGGAAGCAGAGCGAATGAAGTTTATCTTGCAGAGAGAACAACTTGAGGCAGAAAGAAAGCGCGTTGAGGCGGCGGGTATACGCGATGCCCAGACAATAATTAATCAGAGTCTGACAGAACAATATCTACACTATCTCTGGATAAACACCTTAAATCAAAATCCCAATGTTATCTATGTGGCAACTGAAGCAAATATGCCGATTTTTCGCACAACCGATGATGATTATAAATTACTTCATAAAAAACCCCTGGCCCCTAAGGAGGAAAAGTAATAAACTGCTAAACCTTTGATTTTCGGTAGTTTTTTCTGAAGAATGAAACGTATATTATTTATTTTATTTGTGTCAGGGTTATTTTTAACGGTTAATAACTGCATTATAGGTGCCCAAGAGAGAGAAGCCATTGCCTGGGATGACGCAAGATTATATGATGGCACACTGTTCGGGAAAGAGATAGCAGTTGAGTTCGTAGTAGTGGACTCTACTACCAAAAGCGGTGTCTGCTATCTTAATTCTCATCCGGACTGGAAGAGGTATTTTGCCGCGGCAATATTTAAGAAAGATTTTACCAAATTTCCACCCAGCCCCGAGAAATACTACCTTAATAAAAAAATCAGGGTAACAGGCGTGCTAAAAAAATATTTCAGGAATAAGCCCGGTATAATATTAAAATCTCCAACTCAGATAGAGGTTATGAGTTAAAATAAACCCTCACTCTGTATCCTCTTTAAATGCGCTTCTTTTCAAAAAAGATATTTTATTTCTCTTCCCCCGGTTCTGTTAAATCATCAGAATTGTAATCTTTGAATTTCTTGTCTTTTCTTTCTTCAGCATAGGTTTTAGCATAAGGTTTTTGGGTTGCTTTATGCTTCTCGTACTCTTTAGGGTAAGAATGCTCTGCCTTTTTTTCGCGGTATTCTGTTTTCTTTTTGGCATATTCTTCTGACGTAACGCCCTTTGAGTAATTATAATCCGCTGATTTGGTAGCCTTTTCTTTTTTAATATGAGTTTCAGTGGCATCGTTTTGCGTCAATTTTGAGGAACCGCTCTTTTTGTATTCTTTATTTTTTTCTTTGTTATAATCTTTTTTATTGTATTCTCCGTTTGATTTTTTTGCGGTACCGTGGTTTTTATAATACTCTTTGTGGCTAGAATGCCCCGTTTTTTTCTCGTAGTATTCTGTTTTCTTTTTTGTCTTGCCCTCGCATTTTTCCTTTCCACCGCATGCCGATACTGTCTCAGAATTTAGTAAAAAAGCCGCGATAGAAAAAAGCGCTATTAAAACAAATAAACGTCTCATGTTTTTCACCTCCTTTCTAATGCTCCTTTGAATTTGTTAAATTAAAAGACCCTGACTCCGCTTAAGGAGAAAGGGTCCTCTGATTCCTAATACCCATGGCAACTGGCTGCCCTCCTGGGGCCCTTTAGCTTTGCTCCGAATGTAGTCGCTATCTTCGCTACGCTTCGGAGTCCCCGATGCAGAAATTTTATTATGAAATTCTGCATTTGGGACGTCCTCGCCTTCCGGCGTCCACCACAGCTCTTGGTGGATCTGCCACGCCTTGTGGCAGAAGTTTGCCCTTAACATGGAGCCTATATCTTACTTTAAGTATACCTTATATCGACATAAGATTCAACCCGAATTTTGCATTAGCAAAATTCGCCCGAAGGGCAGCCCTTTCTAAAGAAAAGGCTGGGTTAACCCAGCCCTAATTTTACTAAAGTGTTTTTATCTTCAGAGCAGGCAATCTGTTAGGGATTACACTTTCGAATTAGGCGCCTTATTGTCTTTGTAAAATTAGGGCTGCTCGATGAGCAAAATTTACATTGGAAGTTTCTCTTACCAATGATATTAGCATAACTTAAGTATTTCCTTCAATTATAAATCCTTTTGATTCCCAATGCAAATTTTGGGTTCAATATTACAAATATATTTCTGATGTTGCATTTGGT
>CAZDNS010000053.1:0-12286 GCA_964506845.1 uncultured Planctomycetia bacterium
CATTTAGCGCATCCATTACCTGAACCCTCACATCCTCCTGCTGTAATTTTTCATATTCCAGCTTAAGAGATTCTGCTACAGAAGAACGCAGTTCGTCAAGGGAGTTAAAACTGCCAAAAAGTTTTGCAAACTCATCATTCAATTCCGGCAAAACCTTATTTTTTATCTCCTTAACGGTTATTACGAACTCGGCATCTTTTAAGCGGAGTTCCTCTTTGGGATAATTCTCGGGTAGTTTCTTAACCATTCTCTTTGACTCATCCCGCCTCAATCCTATAAGAGACTTTGCTATATCATCCTCGGAATCATCTTGGACGGCAAACCATATATTCTGCGCCTTCTCTCTCGATATGCCGTCTACAAAAACCTCTACATCGGCTATTACATAATCCAGGCTCTGGACGGGCCTATCTCCCACATTTACGAATTCGCTATTTGAATCCCTGAGGTAGTTTAGCCTATTCTCTACATCCGAATCCTTCAGGGCATATTTCTTCTTCTTTATCTTAAGAAGAGAAAACTCTTTTAATTTAATCTCCGGTCTTACCTCAAGCTTTACATCAAACTTAAGCGGCTTTTCTGCGTAAAACTCAAGGCCGTAAACCTCGGGCAGGCTTACAGGCACAAGTTTGGTCTGTTCAAGCAATTCCTCATAAGAATCGGATATAAGTTTTTTAAGCGCCTCGTCTTTTATTCTATCCCCGAACCGCGCCATCACCATATCCTTAGGCGCCTTACCGGTTCTAAATCCTGGCACAGAGGCATATTTCGACATATCCACCAGGGTCTCATCCAGAACCTTAGACACTAACTCTTTCGGGACCTCTACGCTTAATACCCTGAGGCAACCCTCTTTTTCTTTAACCTTTGTCTTTATCATTATGTATTTATCTTTACAAAATTCTTATGCTGAAATTTCTATGTCTTTTAGCAAAGTCTTTTTTTCCGCCTTAAGGGCTTCTGATTTCTTCTTTAATAACCTTATCTTGAGGCTCTTTTTCTTGTCCAGATATTTTGCTATCCTCTCCTCCAGTAAATCAAGCGCACTGTCAAACGAAGTGTACATATCCTGAGTCTCAGATTTTGATGATATGGAAAGTTTTTTTGCAACTAAAGTTATTTCGGCTATATGCCTGTTTTTCTCCACAGTCAACACCGTATGCACCTCTATGACCTTGAGCGCAAACCTCTCGAGCCTCTTTAACTTCTCTTCTATATGCTGTTTTATTCCTTCGGTTATGTTTATATGCCTTCCTGTTATCGTGGTATGCATCATTTTTAATGAGCGCACAACTTACGGAACAAAGTGCCCCGTGAAAATCGAAGATTTTCCGGGACTAAGTCCTTGAAATCGCCTGCCCGTAGGGCGAGCGATTTCTAAGGGAACATAAGTTGTATGCGCGAATTAATCCCGAGCTTTGCCTCAAAATTTCCTTGTGTAAATTTTGAGAGCGCTTTAAGCGAGGGATCTTTTATCGTATCATCTCCCCTACATGCTAAACCTCTCGCCCAGATATACGCGTCGGGCATCAGGGTCATTTATAAGGTCTTTTGCAGTGCCCTGAATCAAAACCTCGCCGTTTGCCATTATATACGCCTTGTCAGTGATTGAAAGGGTCTCTCTTACATTATGGTCTGTAAGCAGGATCCCTATACCCCGTTCCTTTAATTTCATAATAATCTGCTGGACATCGAATACCGCTATCGGGTCTATGCCGCTAAAAGGCTCATCCAAGAGTATCAGCTGGGGGTTTGTAACGAGCGCGCGCGTTACCTCCAGGCGTCTTCTTTCTCCACCGGATAAGGTATCCGCCTTGTTTTTGGCTAAGTGCGTCAAACCAAGGTCAGCCAGTAAATTTGAGAGTCTTTTTTTTCTCTCCTTCGAACTGAGCCTGCGGGTCTCAAGTATTGCAAGTATATTTTCTTGGACAGTAAGTTTCCTGAATATAGAGGGCTCCTGGGATAAGTATCCTATACCAAGCCTTGCCCTTTTGTGCATCGGAAGGGTGGTTATAAATTTATTCTTAAACATAATCCGGCCTTCCTCCGGGCTCACAAGGCCTACAATCATATAAAATGTGGTGGTTTTTCCTGCGCCGTTCGGCCCAAGAAGGCCCACCACTTCTCCAGGGCTCACGGTAATAGACACGGAATTTACGACGCGCCTGGCTCTGTATGCCTTTACAAGTTTATTAGTTTCCAATAAGTACATTGGATTCTTTTTGTTTGGGGTAAATCTCCACGCTGGGGCTTCCTGTAAGTATCACCTTGCTCCTTAAGGCAAGATATTCCGCCTTTTGGCTGAATGTAAAATCATTTCCCCGCGTTATCTTAACATTTCCTATTGCTATAGCCCTGTCAATCTTCCTGGTTTTTGGCTCAAAAAGGACCGTAACCTCATCTGCGTATATCTCACCCTTTATATCCTTTACCTTTACGTTGTTATTGAATACCGCCACATTATTTTCGTAATCCACATCAAGCGGCCCTTCGCAGGTTATTACGGTGTTGGGCTTGACCTTTACGGTAACATCGGTTTTTAATTTCACCTGTTTTAACTGGGGCTTAGCAATACCTCCTCTTCCGATAGCCTCAAAATTTTCTTTTTCTATCCTGACCATATCTTCGGTACTTATTGTCTGGGATTTATTATCCCAGTCAAGGGAATCGGTGGTAAGCCTTGTGCCCTCGGTAGTCACTACCACTACATTCTTCTCTAGATGCACATTATTGTTAAGCCGGTTAAATGCCCCTTCATCCGCAGTAAGCGTAACAGTAGTCTCTTCGCTGTAAGCCTTAGCCACTATATTTGTCAGGTTTACTATATTGTCCAGGATATTCGCCGATTCTCCCTCCACCTCCCATTTTTTTCTTCCGGTCTCAGTAAAACCCGAGAGGTTAAAACTCATTATCTTGTCTTCTGCTGAACTCAATTTCTCCACTTGCGCCTTTTCTCTTGTAATACTTTTATTTGCGCATCCATAAAAACAAAATAAAGCGATGGCTACAAAAAACAATCCTGACTTATTATTCCGGTTCTTTTTCACTTCTGTAACTTTACCCAAATTTTTCTCGCGCTTTTGCGCAGGAAAAATTTGTCTTTAGACAGCACCCAGCACTAATTTTATGGTTTGGTGTAAACTTCTATGAAAAATTAGTGCTGCTTACAGCAAAATTTGCATTGCGCCTTTTTGGTGCAAAGGTATATTACATAACTATAATCTTTTAAACTAGTTAGAGATATTATTAAATCCCTAATGCAAATTTTGGGTTTAAATTTACCTGCACATTATAACTTTTTTATAATATCATAGTTTATTAATAAGTCAAGCAAAATGCCCCTAAAATACGTATTATTTGAATAGATTCGTTAGATATCTTGACACCGCAAAGACGCTAAAAACCGCAAAAACGCAAAGGTATAGTTTATAAAAGCGACTCTTTTTATTTCTAAGACTTAATGGCTTTGTTTTCGCAGTTTATTTTTGCGCCTTTGCGGAGCTTTTGCGATTTTGCGGTGTAATCAATAATATTACAAATGCCCCTAAAAAACCTAATTTTGCTGGATGAATGACCGATTTTCTCTGTATGCCTGACTTGTGTCTATCAATACCTTCTGTTCAACTGTTTTTGTAAGCGCTCCTGTCTGGCCGGTAGAGGTTAGCTTAATGCAACTTACCTCTAACTCTGCTACGATTGCCCTGAAATTTGACCTCGTATCGGTAATTCTTAATCTTATGTAGTTTACATTTGAGCGTAAACTAAATGTATTAGTTACATCCACAGAGGTATTATTATTCTGAGTAAATACAGTGGTCCAGCTTGAACCGTTTGTAGATACCTGCCAGGTGTAATCCCTTGGTGTATTATTTGCCTGGCCTGCATTTAACCTGAAACGCGCCTTATTTATGTAATAATTGGAGTTGGATGGAAATGTTATTGTAAATATCTGTGGATTGCCTGAGGTAGGATGTGTATTTGACTCCCACCAGGTGGACATATTATTATCAATTGCCCTATCGGGTGTGTTTGAGCCACTTGAGGAGGTAGCAGAAGCGGTTGCGCCAGAACTTGAGAGCGCCAGATTAAAATTCTCTACAATCATAGTATAACTACCGCTGGCTAAATTTTCAGTCACGCCAGGTGTCCTCCAAGAGCCATTTGTTGAGCCATCCGGCGCAGTGTTTTCAAGATACCAGACTGCCTTGTTTATGCCGCTTTCTGCGAGGTAGAAATTTTTCCTGTCTATCTCCTGAAAACCTGTATCCCTTGTTACCACAGCGCTTAGAAAAAGGAATACCGCAACCAACAAGGAAAGGGTAACCATAATAGCAAAGCTGAATAATAAAAGGAATCCTTTGTTATTAGACATTGTTTTACATGTTTGTTTATTACCGGTTACTAATTATCCCGAATGAGGTTGCTCTATTAGATGTTACTTTCCCGAATGAAGTCACTTCTTAAGATATGCTTCGGGATACCGAAGAGATACTTCTTGGGCGACTACATTCGGTACGGGATCCCGATGCGTTTCTTCACAGCAATACTTCTTTCGGGACCATTTACTATGATTTTTTATCTATTCCTAAGCTTTGCATTCGAGCGAAGGGTTACGGTTTCGCTACCCTTGGAACTTGCAATTGTTACGGTTATAAGTTTTATCTCATCTCTTTCAGATTGCGGATTGACAGGGCTTGGAAGTTCTTCGTTATCCTCATCAAAATAATTCAACTGAAAATTAGTTATATAATTTGCTATAATTTTGGAAGTGACTTGAGTCCTTGTAAGGCTGCTTCCTGAGACTCCGTCCCAACTAAATGTTACAACCTCGCCTGCATCCTGAACGCCGTCTAAGTCAGTATCCCTAAACCATATGGTTATGTTTCTATTCTCTGCGGTGGTTATAGAAAGTGTCTCTTTCAGGTCGTGGATAACGGTATCTAATGAGCGGGATGTTTCAAGTTTTACGTCCAACCGCCTACTCTGGTAATCCCATCCTTTCAGTAAAGAAACAAATATAAATGTTATGGTTCCTGAAAGGAGAGAGGTTATAAGTAGCGCAATCAACATCTCAAAAAGGGTGAGGCCTTTTCTGTTCACCTCATTACTCCAAGGAACCCCGACCATCGGCTTGCATAGGAATGGTCATCAAAAAACCTATTCTTATCGAGTAAATTCTTTTTTTCCTGACAAGGAGTAATGGGGTTCATATTAGAAATCGGCAAAGAGCGTTGTTATAGAATGCGACTGGGCCTGGGATTTGACCTGCCAGTCTATGTTTACCGTAACTGTCTTTAGGCTCGAGGTGGGGTTTGGCGGGGTTGTAACAACAGAGACGCTTCTGGTAAAGGTGGGAAAGCCCAAAACCGGCGTTTCGGCTTCACTTGTTATATCTGCAAATTCGGTATTTTTTAATTCATCTATTTTCTCGGTAGCAAGATTTATTGCAATTATAGTATTCTCTGCATCCTGATTTGAAAATATGCCTGTGCTGAATATAGTTACAAGAGAGCTTATGCCGATTACCAGAACAAGTATTGCAAGCAAAATCTCTAAAAGGGTAAACCCCGTTAGAGATTTTATCATCTCTAACGGTATACACCTCTGATGGTTTTTTGCCATCATCGGCTTTATAAAGTGTTGTTCACCCCGAACCTTCGGCATGATTTTCTCTAACGGGGTAAAACCGGACTCTCCCTTCCTTTTGGATAGCAACACCTCTAAGATTAGGGTAGACGGCCGTTAGAGGACCAGATAGCATTATTGGTAACAGTTACCACGCCTGCATCTGAAACGCTCGCCGAGCCATTTCCGTTTATTCCTATAGAAAATATTACATAATACTGCCCGTTAGCAGACAAATCGTATGAATAAGGGGTTGTGCTTGTTGCGCCAAAGGGATCATATAATACCGCGTCTATTATCCTTGGTGTGGCGGCGGTTAAGGCGTTCTGCCAGTTCGCTCCCTCTGCCGGATAGGCATTAGGGCTTTGATGGATATAGTAAGACTCGACTGCAGCCCGAAGTGCGCGCGCCTCGCCCTGCGCCTTGGCGAAGTTTCCCTCATCCCTCATCCCTTTAAACCGCGGAATAGCAATTCCCACGAGTATACTTATTATTGCAATTACTATAAGTAATTCTATTAAAGTAAAACCCCTAAGCTTATGCATAACGCCTCCTTTTCTATCTTCTTAATACTTTCACCATATCAAATAGCGGCAATAGCACAGACGCCATTATCACTATAACTACCCCTCCCATAACTAAAAGGAAAAAGGGCTCAATAAGGCTTACCATACGTTTCAAATTATACGCTATTGAGGTTTCGTATAAATCCGCTACCTTATCCAGCAGGGTTTCCAATTCACCCGATTCCTCTCCTATGGATATCATCTGTATAGCCTCCTTAGGAAACTCGTTGCTTATTTTCAGAGGTTCGTATATCTTAGAGCCCTTTACAACCGCCTCCCTTGCATTCCTTACAGCATTGGCTATAATCTTGTTTGTCACCACCTCTTCTACAATAATAAGAGACTGCAGGATTGGCACACCGCTTGAAATAAGCATAGAGAGTGTCCTCGCAAATCGAGACACATAGAGCTTACGAAATAACCCTCCGAAAAAGGGCATATTCAACAAAAATCGGTCAAGATTATAGGCGCCTTTTTGTGTATTGATATAGAGCTTTACAAAAAGCGCTATAAACAGAATAAAACCTAACATTACATACCAAAATCTTATCAAAAACCTTCCGACAACATAAAGCATAATCGTTACCGCAGGCAATTTCAAAGAGGCACTTCTGAACATATCCACAAAACTGGGAATGATGGAGGTAACGATAAACACTATTATTGCTGTAGAGAGTATAATCAGTATTACGGGATATATCAGAGAAGATTTGACCGTCTGCACTAATTCCGATTGGCGTTCCTGAAAATCGGCAAGCCTATTTAGCACGCTGTCAAGTTTTCCTGATTCCTCACCTGCCCTTACCATAGAACAGAAAAAATTATTGAATACTTTGGGATGCCTTGAAAGGGCGTGTGAAAAACTGCTTCCTGATTCTATATCCCTTGAGACTTCTTCTATTATACCTCTAAAATTTTTATTTTCCACCTGAGCGGAAAGGGTCTTCAGGCTGTTTAAAAGGGTCATTCCGGAATTTACCATTTTTGCTAACTGGATATTAAAAAGTATGATGTCATGTTGACTTATCCTTTTAAAACCTGCAAAAAAATCCCTAAAGAGAAAACCAGCATCCTCGCTTATGCCGGTTACTACAAACCCTGACTTTCTTAACTTATCTATAATTTCGGACTGCGATAGGGCTTCCATTGTGCCCTTTATCAACCTTCCGGATTTATCCCTTGCTTTATAGCGATATGTCTCCATAAGTGCCGGTTACCCTTATTACCTCTTCTACGGTAGTTAAATGCCTTTTTACCTTTTCTATGCCGTCGTCTCTGAGTGTCCCCATGCCTGATGAAATTGCCGTTTTTCTTAACTCATCCAGAGGCGCTTTATTTATTATAAGTTGCTTTAGTTTTTCATCTAAACACATAAGCTCAAAAATCCCGAGCCTTCCCTTGTATCCTGTGCCCATACAATCGCCGCAGCCCTTTCCTCTTCCCAGCATTACGCTTTCTCCCTTTATATCCATCCTGGCCAGAATGCCGTTCTTTAATTCATATTCTTCTTTGCAGTTAGCGCAGATTAGCCTAACAAGCCTTTGCGCAACCACTCCTATTAGGCTTGAGGAAATCAGAAAAGGCTCTACCCCCATATCTATAAGCCTCGTTATGGCGCTCGGCGCATCGTTCGTATGAAGGGTGCTAAAGACCAGATGTCCTGTAAGGGCTGCCTGTATTGCAATCTCGGCTGTCTGGATGTCCCTTATTTCTCCCACCATTATTATATCCGGGTCCTGCCTTAAGATTGAACGGAGTCCGTTTGCAAAATTTATACCCGCCTTGGGATTTACCTGGGTCTGCCTTATAAGGGGGAGTTTATACTCCACGGGGTCCTCTATTGTGATTATATTCTTTTCGCTAGAATTTATACAGCTTAGGGAGGCATATAGGGTGGTGGTCTTTCCGCTTCCCGTAGGGCCTGTTACCAGAATAATCCCGTGGGGTGATTTTATCAATTCACTATACAGGGCAAAGGTCTGCTCAGAAAAACCAAGCTCCGACAGCCCTATAAAAAGGCTTTTTCTATCCAGAAGCCTTAATACCACATTCTCTCCGTATATGGTAGGCACTGTTGACACCCTCACATCTATAGTCCTTTCTTCAAATTTTATCTGGAATCTGCCGTCCTGAGGAACCCTTCTTTCTGCTATGTTTAAATCGGACATAACCTTAATGCGGGATACCATTGGAGAGTAAAGGTGTACAGGGGGAGAATTTATTTCTTTTAGGACACCGTCTATCCTGAAGCGCACCCTGATTTTTTGTTCTTCCGGCTCAATGTGTATATCAGAAGCCCTTGATTTTATGGCATCGAATATCATAAGATTAACTAATTTTATGACCGGCGCTTCTTCGGTTATCTCCTGCAGCCTTTTAAGCTCTATATCCTCCTTTATTTCTAAAGAAGCGAACCTCTCTATATCCACTCCCTCAGCCACCTCTTTAAATGTGCCCTTAAGGCTGTAGTATTGGTCCAGGGAATTCTTAAGGGCTTTCTCGGTAACAATTGCCGGCTCAATCGCTAAAGCGGTATTTGCCCTGACCTCATCAAGGACAAATACATCCTGCGGGTTTACCATACCCACTGTTAGGGTATCCTTTATCCTGAAGAGGGGTATAACAGAATGTTTTCTGGCAAGCTCCTCAGGTATAAGGCCAATTACTGTGGGGTCTATCAGATAGTTGGTAAGGTCTATGTAGGGTATGCCTGTCTTATCCGACAGGAAATTTGCAAAATCTTCTTCAGTGATATAGCCCAGATTTATCAAAACCTTTTCTATAGGCAGTTCCTGTTTTTTCGCCTCCTCCTGGCTGTGTTTTAGCTGGGATTCAGTAATTATCATCTCTTCTAAGAGATAATTTTCGATTGTGAGTTTTCTTTTCATTTATAGTATCTCTCTAATAAGCCTTCCCACTTATTCTGACTCTTTAATATAAGCTCTATCGCTTCCCTTACCGCTCCTCTGCCGCCTTCTGTATTAGTTATGTAATGGCTGTTTTCTTTTATTTCCCTGATAGCATTCGGAACGCTAACTGCAAAACCCACTCTCTTTATCACCGGAAGGTCAATCAATTCGTCTGCAACAAAACATACTTCCTCATCCCGGAGTTTAAATTTTTTTAATACCTTATTATATACCTTTAACTTATCGTTGGAGTTCTGGTAAAGCCCGGCTATCTTCATATCCTTAGCGCGCCTCTTTACCACCCTTGATGCCTTTGCGGTTACAATAACTGCCGGTATGCCCGCCCTGTTTAAAAGGACCAATCCAAAACCATCATACACATTAAAATGCTTAAGTTCGTCTCCAAAGTCATCGTATATGATAGAGCCGTTGGTCAACACTCCGTCCACATCCAGCATTAGAAGCTTTACCTTCTTAGCCCTTTCATAAAGCTTAGATAGCCCTATCAGGTCTTTATTTTCTTTTGGGGTATCTTCCATAATAGTTTTGGTAAAAATCCTTAATTCCTAATTACCAATTACCAGTTACTAATTTATTTTCAAACCAGTCCTTCCTTCAATAAATCCTGCACGTCTAAAAGCCCTGCCAATCTGTTTTTATCATCGATTACAGGCACCTCGTCGATCTTCTTCTCTCTCAATATCCTCAATGCCTCAACCGCAAGGCTTCCCTTTTTCACAGTAACAGGATTTTCAGTCATTACCTCTTTTACCTTTCGCTTTAATATATCAGGCATAGTTTCTATGTGCCTTCTTAAGTCTCCATCGGTAAATATACCTATAAGAGTTCCTTTTTTATTCACTACGCAGGCGCATCCGGCGCGCGCGCCTGTTATCATAAGAAGCACCTTTTTCAGGGACGCATCCTCTCTTACCACAGGGTTCTCTTTGCCTTTTCTCATTATATCCTCTACCCTTAAGAGGAGTTTTTTTCCGATATTACCGCCCGGATGAAAAAAGGCAAAATCCTCTGTCTTAAAGCCTTTTTTTTCTGCCACTGCTAAAGCCAGCGCATCTCCCATTGCAAGGGTGGCGGTAGTGCTCGCTGTAGGCGCGAGCCCCAAGGGGCAGGCCTCTTTCCTTACAGACACATCCATGGTAAAATCGCTACACCTTGCGAGCGTTGATTTCGGATTACCTGTAAGCGAAACAAGCTTAGTGCCTATTCTTTTTATAGTGGGAAGTAACTTTGTAATCTCTTCGGTTTCTCCGCTGTTTGAAATAGCTACAACAATATCCTCTTTTGTAACCTTGCCTAAATCTCCGTGTATTGCCTCAGCAGGATGAAGCCAGAGGCTGGGCGTTCCCGTGGAGGATAAAGTAGCGGATATCTTCTGGGCGATGATGCCGGGTTTGCCCATACCCGTCAATACCACTCTTCCCTTGCAGTTACATAGCGCGTCAACGGCCTGTTCAAATTCCTTATCTATTCTGCCTATAAGGGTTTTAATGGCAGCAGACTCTATCCTTAATACCTCTTTCGCCCTCTTATTAGTTGCGCTTTTCATCAATAACCTTTTACAATAGCATCTATCTTTTTAAGTTGTTTTAGAACTGCCTTAAGTTCTTTTAAATCTATCATATTCGGCCCGTCGCAGGCTGCCTTATCCGGATTTATATGCACCTCCATAAATATTCCATCGCAGCCCATTGAGATAGCCGCCCTTGAAAGACCTGCAACAAACTGACGCTGGCCTCCGGAGGAGGCCCCGAGCCCTCCCGGTATCTGCACGCTGTGCGTGGCATCATATATAACCGGATAACCAAAGTCTCTCAGTATAGGAAGCGCCCTTAAGTCGCTAATCAGGTTGTTATAACCGAAACAACTGCCGCGCTCAGTAATAATTAGGTTTTTGTTTCCTGTGGTCTCTATCTTTTTTATTATATTTTGGACATCCCAGGGAGCAAGAAATTGGCCCTTCTTAATATTTATCACCTTTTTAGTTTTGCCTGCTTCTATCAGCAGGTCTGTCTGCCTTGAAAGCAGGGCAGGTATCTGTATTACATCTAGAACCTCTTTGGCATAACTTAGTTGGCTGACACAGTGAACATCGCTTAAGATTGGAATGTCAAGGCGCTTCTTAACCAGACTTAATACCTTAAGCCCCTCTTTTAAACCAGGACCTCTGAAAGAATTTATGGACAGTCTGTTTGCCTTGTCAAAGCTTGACTTGAAGATAAAGGGTATGCCTAGTTCATCTGTGAGTTCTTTTAAAAGGCTTGCGTGTTTAAGGCATGAGGCTTTGTTTTCTATGACGCAGGGCCCGGCAATCAAAACAAAGGGACGGTTGTTGCCCAGCGATACGTTCTTTATCTTTATGACTTTGGTCATTTATTATTTCTGGTCTTTGGCTTCCTTAAGAAGAAATTCCTCTGCCTTTTTTAAATCCTCTGGCGTATCAATCCCTATGGTCTCATACTTTGTCTCAAAGACCTTAATTTTATAACCATTTTCAAGCGCCCTCAACTGCTCAAGGCCTTCAAGTTTCTCTAAACTCCCCTGGGGCAGGTTTTTAAATATAAAAAGAAAATCCTTGGTATAGGCGTATAAGCCTATATGCTTAAAATATATATTAGATTTTAAGAATTCTCTGGTTATTGGCTGGGCTTTCATAGAATACTCTTTGGGATACGGAATAATAGACCTTGAAAAATATATGGCAAATTCATTTTTATCCACAATTACCTTTACAGTATTGGGGTCCTGGAGTTCTTCAGGCTTGCTTATTCTCTTTCTTAAGGTTGCTACGTTTAGCTTTGGCTCTTGCAGCAGGCTAGATGCCACCTCATCAATCATTGAGGGCTGTATAAATGGCTCATCCGCCTGTATGTTCACTACCACCTTTACATCTATTGGATTGGCTATCTCCGTTATGCGGTCGGTGCCGGAGGAATGCTCCTTTGCGGTCAGGGTTACCTTTGCTCCAAAATCCTTTGCCACATTAAATATCCTCTCATCGTCACAGGCAATTATCAAATCATCCAAGGTGGTCGCCTTTAAGGCATTTTCCCACACATGCTGGATAACCGGTTTTCCACAGAGAGGCTTTAAGAGTTTTCCCTCAAAACGGGTTGATGCAAACCTTGCCGGAATTATACCTATTGCTTCCATTTTTTCTCCTATGAG
>CAZDNS010000054.1:0-12182 GCA_964506845.1 uncultured Planctomycetia bacterium
CCGCCGAAGCATACCCGCCTTCGCTTTAGCTATGGCGGGTTATCCGCTTCGCATTCATCCACGGCTTTATGGTTCGACTTCGTCCCTCGACGCGTTTCACTTGCTCGGGATAATCCTGAGCGTAGTCGAAGGACTCACCATCCCGAGTAACGCGAGTGACAGCCGTGCCTGCACGCCAAAGTGCTCTTTTATTGGACACTGGTGTTACGACACGTAGGCGTGGTCTTCTGCGTAGGCGGATAAATAAGGCTCCTGCGCAAATGTCCACACTTTTTAGGAAGGGTATGTGTAGGCTATGAATTGATGAGCCGCTTTGCTTCTCCCAACAGGCGTTTCAATCTATTCTTAGAGGAAGACTCTGCATACAGCCGGACAATCGGCTCTGTGCCGGAAGGCCTTATCAAAAGCCAGCTGCCATCTGAGAGATATAATTTAAACCCGTCGGTTTTATTTAACCTCGTAACCTTTATGCCTGCTATTTTATATGGCCTAAAGTTATCTAATTTTTTAAACAGCCTCTCTCTGGAGCTAATTTTAACGTCATTTCTATCGGAATAGAAACTGCCGTACTTCTTTGCTAAATATTTTAGCATTTCCTTAACGCTTTTTCGGCTATAGGCGTATGCCTCAAGGACTAACAGGCAGGCAAGTATGCCGTCCTTTTCGGGGATATGGCCTGCGATAGAAAGCCCTCCGGATTCCTCTGCGCCCATAAGGCAATTGCCTTTGAGCAATTCCTCTGCTATATATTTAAACCCGACCGGCGTCTCTACAACGTCCATATTATTGTGGCTTGCAATGGCATCTACCCTTGAAGTGGTCGCAATCGTCCGCGCCACAGTATCATATTTTTTTCTCGTCTTGATTAAATGCTCCAGGATAACGCATATTATGTCGTTTGCATTAATAAAGGAGCCGTCTTTATCAACTATCCCAAACCTGTCTCCGTCCGGGTCAGTAGAAAACCCCATATCCAATCTCCCGGACTTAACGAGTTCTGATAATTCTTTAAGTTGCGCTTTGGCGGGTGTTGGAGTAATGCCGCCAAAGGAGGGGTTTATATAATTATGGAGCTTATATGTTTTTACGCCGAGTCCTTCCAGTATCCTATCAAGATAGCCGCGCGATGTGCCGTATAAAAAGTCTATACCTACCTTTAAATTTGCCTTTTTAATCGCGCTGATATCAACCAACTCTTTAAGGCGTAAGAGGTATTTCTCCTTGGGGGCGAATTTCTCAAATGAATCTGAATCCGTGTCCTTAAAGCGCCAATTCCTCTTTTTTAAAAAAGCGACACGCTTCTCAAGATAGGAGGTAACCTCGGGACCTGCAGGGCCTCCAGAAGAAGGGGAAAATTTTATTCCGTTGTACTGTGAGGGATTATGGCTCGCAGTTATGTTTATGGCGCCAGAGGCTCTTTTGTCTATTATATGGAAAGAGAGGACAGGCGTGGGCGTATCAGCGTCGGTGAGAAGGGGCTTTAAACCATTTTTTAAAAGAACTCTGCAGGCCGCACGGGCAAATTCCTTTGAGAGAAACCTTGTATCGTATCCAACTATGATTAACTTGTTAGTATATTTTAAGTTATTTATATGAGCCCTCGGGAAGTTTTTTATATTTATCGAGGGCTCATCCTGAGGTCGTAAGGCCGAAGGATCTTTGAGATCCCTCGCTTCGCTCGGGATGAGAGGTCGTGGAAAATTCCCCGACTTCTCATTTATATAGTCTGCTATCGCCTGGGTTACAAGCCTTACGTTAGCAAATGTAAACTCATCGCTTATTATTGCCCGCCATCCGCTAGTGCCGAATTTGATGTCCATATTTGAATTTAAAAATCAAAGTCCAAAAATTAAAATGACAAACCAAGGTCTAAAATGTTTTAAAAATTTTAAATTTTTGCATTGTCATTTTACATTTTGATTTTTGATATTTGGATTAATTTTTTTAATTTTTACCCTTCTTCCCTCTACTTTTAGTTTTCCTTCTACAAATAACTTTACCGCCTTCGGATATACGAGATGTTCTTTTTCGTGAATCTTCCTGGCAAGGGTTTCTTTGGTATCCTCATCCTCAATTCTTACCGCATCCTGAAGTATTATGGGGCCTGTATCAACCCCCTCATCCACGAAATGCACTGTAGGGCCGGTTACCTTGACGCCATACTCAAGGGCATCCCTTATACCCTCAGTTCCCTTAAAGGAAGGTAGTAATGCCGGATGAATATTCAGGATTTTATTTTTATACCTCCTTACCAATTCAGTTCCCAGAACCCTCATAAATCCTGCAAGGACTATTAAATCTATATTATATCTTTTCAGAAATTTGAGAATTTCTCTGTCTAATTCCGCTCTTGAATTAAATTTCTTCGGGTCAATAAAAAAATTAGTTATTTTTGCTTTTTTTGCCCTTACAAGGGCATACGCATCTTTTCTATCGCTTATTACAAGGCAAAGATTTGCTTTTATATAGCCTTCTCTTACCTTGTCTATAATTGCCTGAAGGTTTGTCCCATTTCCCGAACAAAAAACGGCAATATTGAGAAGCCTTTTATTTTTCATTTAGCCAAGAGTTCTTCTATTTTTTTAACAAGTTCTCTCTTTGAGATAGCACCTACCGACCTTGAATGTTCCTTGTTATTTTTAAAAAATACCGCTGTCGGTATATTCATAACTCCGAATCTGGTGGGAACCTCAGGATTTGCATCTACATCGAGTTTGCCCACCCTTACCTTACCGACGTATTCCTTTGCCACCTCATCTACTATTGGCGAAAACATCTTGCAGGGCCCGCACCACTCCGCCCAGAAATCGACTATCAAAGGCGAATTTGACGAACCTAACTCCTTCTCAAAATTCTCATCAGTAAGCTGTATTACATTTTTGTCCATCTCCAGTCCTCCTTTGCAACCGCTGAAACGCAAAATAATACTTACATCGCTAAATCGCGAAAAATTCTTTGCCGACCTCTGTGGTTATTTCGTGCTTTGGCGGTCATTCTGCGCCTTCGCGGTTACCCCTTTGCAACCACTGAAACGCAAAATTTGCAACCACTAAATCACAAAATTAGTAAACGCCGAAATGTAGAAATATTTTTTTTGCGTCTTTGCGCCTGCCTGCCGGCAGGCAGGGTTATTCTGCGCTTTTGCAGTTACTCCTTCGCTATTATGCATTTTGTCGGGCACACCTTTACGCACGCCATACAACTTGTGCATTTTAAGAAATCTATTGTTGCCAGATTGTCATTCACATGTATCGCATCAAACTCGCACACCTTCTCGCACTTTCTGCAGGCTATGCAACTCACCGAGCATGCCTTCATGGAAATAGCTCCCTTATCCTTTGAAAAACAGGCAACCGATACCTTATTTTTCACAGGCATAAATACAATTATATTTTTAGGGCAGGCCTTTATACACAATCCACAGGCAGTGCATTTTTCATCGTCCACAATGGGTATTCCGTCTTTGCCCATCCTAAGGGCATCAAAGGGGCACACCTTTACGCAATCGCCAAATCCAAGACAGCCATAGATACAGGTTTTCTGGCCAGCGTGCAGCATATTGGCTGCAGAACAGGTGGTTACTCCCTCGTATTTATATTTATCGATGGCATGGCAACCGCCCTTACAAAGGATAGTTACTGTCTTTTTTGTAGCTGTTTCAACCTCTACCCCTAAAATAGCTGCAATACCCTTATGCGCTCCTTCTCCTCCGGGCGCACAGGCAGTAGGCTTGGCTTTCCCCTTAGCAATTGCCTCAGCCAGGGCAAAACATCCTGCGTTTCCACAGGCGCCGCAGTTTGAACCTGGGAGAAAATTTAAAATCTCCTGTATCCTTGGGTCAACCTGAATAGAAAAAACCTTGAGGGTATAAGCTAACCCTATGCCGAATAAGAAACCAAGCGCTGAAAGTGTCAGGACTGAAACTATTAAAGTCTGCATTATATTTGACCCTTTTAAAAACTCTAAGTGTTATAGTATCAGAGTGTCAACGTGTCAGAGCTAAAATTTTTTCTTTGATACTTTGATACGCTGATACCTTGATACTTTAAATCTTAAACCCGCTGAATCCCAGAAATGCCATTGACATAAGCGCTGCTATTATAAATGTTATCGGCACACCCTTTAAAGATTTTGGCATATTGACTAAATCAAGCCTCTCGCGTATGCCTGACATAAGAAACATCGCAAGCATATAGCCAATACCTGCGCTAAAACCCTGTATAAGAGCGGATATAAAGCTATATTGAACTGCCTTCCCGTTTTGAAAAAACATATCGCTGTTTAAAACCGCCACTCCAAGCACAGCGCAGTTTACAGTTATAAGCGGAAGGTATATCCCGAATGCCCGAAATAGAGGCGGGCTTATCTTTTGTATCACTATCTCCACGAACTGAACAAACGAGGCAATTACCAGAATAAATGTAATAGTTCTTAAATAGGTTATATGATAGGGTAAAAGCACATAGTTATAAATAAGCCATGAGATAATAGATGCCATTGTGGTAACAAATGTAACCGCAACGCCCATACTTACAGCAGGTTTTGTTTCCTTTGACACGCCTATGAATGAGCAGAGCCCTAAGAATTTTGACAGGATAAAGTTATTGATCAGGATTGCGCTTATCGCAATCATTATGAATTTTGATATGTCCATATCTTTAACCTGTCATTGGGTTACTTGCGTTATAGGGTTTAACTCAACAACTCTATAACTCAATAACGCTATGCCTATTATTTTTTGATTTTCTTATCTGAATATAGTTAGTAAGCCCTATCAGAAGCCCTATGGTTAAAAGCGCGCCGGGCGCAAGTATCATAACCGTTGCTGGCTCAAAGCGTTTAAAAACCTGAAAGCCGAGCATTGTGCCTGCTCCCAGAAATTCCCGTATAGCAGAGATTATTACCAGCGCAATGGCAAAACCTGTCCCCATCCCAAGGGCATCAAATACGGAATTTAAAACCCTGTTCTTTGAGGCAAACGCCTCTGCCCTTCCAAGGACGATACAGTTTACTACAATCAAAGGAACAAATATTCCTAAGGCCTCGCTAATCGCAGGAGTATATGCCTTCATAATCAGTTCTGTTATTGTAACAAACGTTGCGATAACCACTATAAAGCAGGGTATTCTTATCTTATCCGGTATAAGGTTTCTTAACATTGAAATGATTATGTTCGAGCCAAACAAGACAAATGTCGCCGCAATACCCATACCTATACCATTTAATATAGTTACAGACACGGCCAGTGTGGGGCAAAGCCCGAGCACGAGTTTAAACGTAGGGTTCTCTATTGTTATGCCCTTGGTAAATTCCTTAATCAGCATTTTCATCGTTTACTTTTTAAAAATTCCTCGGCTTTCTTCTTAACGCCTTCAAGCACCGCCTTGCTTGAAATAGTGGCGCCTGTTATGGCTTGGATATTTTTAAACTCCATTTCTTCGATTTTCTTTTCCCTGAACTGCTCCAGAAACCATGGCTTTTTTTCGCCTGATTTTACCTCTATAATCCTTGCCCCAAGGCCTGGCGTCTCTGTATGCTCTAACACGCTAACGCCTTTTATTTTACCATCTCTGTCTATCCCAACCAACATCTTTATATCCCCGGAATAACCCTTAGAGTTTACCCTTATAACATAACCTGCGATATTGTTCCTGTAGGTGCCCTCAAAATAAGTCTCGCCCTCTTTGGTTATATCCTTAAACCTATCTGCCCCAGGTAAAACCTCCTTTAATAATGCGAGTTCCTCGCTGGAACGTTGCGCGGCAATTACGGGTTGTGTAAGCTGATACACAAAAGCCAGAACCAGAGAGGCAATAAAACATATAACCATCAATATAACGCCGAATCTTATCATTTCTTGAGAGTTCTGAAAAACCCTTCTGAAACGCGAATTCTCGCTAATCCTATTCGCGAAAATTAGCGTTAAAGGGGTTTAACAAATCCAAATTTCTTTGGCTTAGTAAATCTGTCTATAATAGGTGTTGCCGAATTCATAATTAATATCGAATAAGACACGCCTTCGGGATAGCCTCCCCATTTTCTTATTGCGAATGTTATCAGGCCGCAGCCTATTCCAAAAACAAGCAGTCCCTTTTTTGTAAGCGGCGTGGTTACCATATCGGTCGCCATAAAGAACGCTCCGAGTATAAGCCCGCCGTTTAAAACATAGAAAAGACCGTCTCCCTTAAATAGCCCTTTTCCCAAAAATACCCAGCTAAGAATACCCACAGTAAATATAAAACTTAAAGGAACATGCCAGCTTATACATCTTCTAAATAGAAGAAATGCGGCTCCTATTAATAAGGCTATGATACATACCTCTCCGATACAGCCTGGCCTGTTTCCGATAAACAAATCCCAGTAACTCGGTAAATGCGCTGTTTGGCTATGCTTTATTAAACCAAGGGGGCTTGCGGCTGTAGTTACATCCGGCTGCCACCTCGTAGCCTGCCAGGTGGTCATATATGTGGGCCAGGATGCCATAAGAAAAACCCTTCCGACTAAAGCAGGATTAAAGATATTGTTACCTATACCGCCAAAGGCAAGCTTTCCTATCGCTATGGCAAAAAAGGAACCTAAAAAGGCGAGCCATAAAGGAACCCCCGGCGGAAGATTATACGCAAGTAAAAGTCCTGTTATAAAGGCGCTTCCATCCAGCAGGCTGATAGGTTTTTTTAATAAAATATCTATAAATAGCTCTGTCAATAGCGCGCCGGCTATCGCGCTAAGTATCACGAAAATTACCTTTACGCCAAAGATATATACACCTGCAATGCCTGCCGGAGTAAGCGCCAATACCACAGACCACATAACAAGGCGCAGATTATCTTTATCTCTTATGTGGGGAGAGACTGTTATAGTGAGTAGATTATCCATTTATGCTACTTGCCTTGCCTTTAGCTTCGCCAGTTTTATAAAATGTAGAAGCGGCCTTTTTGTAGGGCATATATAACTGCATGCGCCGCATTCGATACAATCAAGCGGAGAAAATTCTACCGTTATATCGTAACGGTCGCCTTCAACCGCAAGGCCTAAATTGGCTGGCATAATTTTTGCCGGGCATATCTCAATGCACCTTCCGCACCTTATGCACGGGCCGTGGTTACCTAAAAACACCTCTTTAGGTGTCAGGAATAAAACCGACGATGTCCCTTTTATGATGGGCGTCTCCATACCAAACTGCGCAATACCCATCATAGGGCCGCCAAAAATTATCCTTGATAGATTATCGGATACTCCTCCTAAAAATTCCACCACCTCGCTTACTGGCGTACCAATCCTGAGCCTGATATTAGCCGCCTTTTTTAATGCGCCGCCGCTGAATGTCACTACCCTTTCATAAAGCGGTTTTGCCTGCGAAACTGCCTCATATACGCTAAATGAAGTCTGGACGTTCTGTAACAGAACGCCTGCGTCAAATGGGAGTTTTCCCGAGGGAACCTCCCTGTTTAACATCGCCTTTATCAGCTGTTTCTCTGCGCCCTGCGGGTATTTCACCCTAAGGGCGATAACCCTTGCACCTGTTAAACTCTCTGCAGCTCTTTGCATTATCTTTATTGCGTCAGGTTTATTACTTTCAATCCCTATAAACGCCCTTTTAACACCCAGAAGCCTCATTATAATCTTAAGACCCTCGATAATCTCTTTTGCCTTTTCCCGCATAAGGGCGTGATCGCAGGTTATATACGGCTCACATTCAACGCCGTTTAAGATAACTGTGTCAATGGGCTTATCCTTTGGCGGCATAAGTTTAACATAAGTTGGAAACATTGCACCGCCTAAACCCACGATACCAGCATCCTGTATTAGACTTAAAACCTCTTCTTTGGGAAGGTTGTCATAATCTCTTGTGGCGCTCAGAGAAGGCGCTTTTACATCCTTTCCATCGGATTCTATAATAACCGATGGGCATACGCCTACAATCGGATGAGGCGTTTGGTCTATGCTGAGTACTTTGCCGGAGACGCTGGAATGGACCGGGCTGGATATGAATTTGGGTGAGCTAGCTATCTTTGTACCTGTAAAAACCTCATCCCCAGCCTTAACAAGCGGCTCGCATATGCTGCCGGTATGCTGCAAAAGGGGCAGGATTACCCTTTTTGGGAGGGGGCCTTCTATTATTTCAAGGTTTTCTGTTCTCGCTTTATTTGTTCTGGGGTGGACGCCGCCATAGAAACTTCTTTTAAAAAACATAGGTATAATCCTACAAGGATAGTCCTTCCTGATCCTATTAAGGAAGGGACTAATACCTTGGGTTAAAATTGAGTCTGTATTATAAAAACCCCTGCCTGTTTTGTCAACTATTTTCCTTGACAATCTCCTATATATTTACTATCCTATTTCAAGATAAGGATTATAAAATGGCTCTGGGTGAATTTGGACATTGCTGCGAGATGTGTCAGATATACTGGACCTGTGAGACCAAGTGGTACAGAGGGGAGAAGGGCGAAGAGCACCTCTGTTGCGAGGTATGCGATTACTATATAACCTGTTCAAGGAGCGCAAAAAAGGACGAAAGGCACAAAAAACAGTAATTAAATTATAAGAAAAAATATCCGAGTTTATAATCCCGATGTATATCGGGATTTTTTATTTATAGATGAGCCCTTGACTAGAAAAACTCCCGACCCCTCATTTATAGATAAAACCTTTTGACGAAAGGACATAATGGGTGCAGATATATGCAGCGGTTGCCGCCTCTCCTGCAGCAGTAACTAATTGCCTGAATATCTTTTTCCTTGCATCCCCGCAGGCATAGATGCCTTTTGCAGAGGTTTCCATATCTTCATTTGTTATGATATATCCTGATTCATCCAGCTTGACCGCGCCTTTTAAAAAATCCGTGTTCGGTTTTGTGCCTACAAAAATAAAAATGCCGTTTGTTTTAACAATATGAGCCTTGTCTGTCTTCAGATTTTCTAAAACTGCTTCTTCAACGCAACTATCTCCCTTTATCTCTTTGAGGATACTGGAAGAAATAAACTCTATCTTTGGGCTTTTAAATATTCTATCCTGCAAAACCTTGGTGGCGCGCAACGACTCTTTCCTGTGAACGAGATAAATCTTCCTGCATAATTTTTCAAGAAACAGCGCCTCCTCAACCGCAGTATCGCCTCCGCCTACAACCACAACCTCTTTGTTTTTATACATAGGGCCGTCACAGGTGGCGCAGTAAGAAACGCCCCGTCCTATGAATTTCTCCTCACCCTCAACGCCTAATTTACTCGGGCTTGCGCCAACCGCAAGAATTACGCCATAACAGTTTGCAGAGATATCATTTGCTATAACTAATTTTTGAGCGCCTTCCGCCTTTATGCTATCTGCCTTTTCATACTCTATCTTTAAGCCGAACTTTAACGCCTGGACCTTTAGCCTTTCTATGAGTTCCATCCCGCCTATCCCCTCAGGGAATCCGGGATAATTTTCTATTCTATCGGTTATTATAGCCTGGCCTCCCAGATTTACGGCTTCCAGAAGAAGCGTATCCATTCCTGCCCTTGCAGAATACATTCCTGCTGTAAGGCCGGCGATGCCTCCTCCGATTATTACAATATCACAGTTTATGTTTCTCATATCTTAATTTTAAAAGCAACCCTATTATACCAAAAATAGAAAAGAGTGCGCCAATGAAAATTAAAATCCACGCCCTGTCCAGATATTCTCCTAATAAAGCGCTTAGAAACATAAAACTTAAAAATGCGATATGCGATATTATCTCAAGGCTGCTAAAAACCTTTCCGCGCATCTCGCTTGGTATAACCTCGTGTAAAAGGGTATTATTTGATATGGCAATAGGAGATATCGAAAGCCCTATTATAAATGCTAACAGGGCAGCAACCCAAAATGAGGAAAATAACTTAACAAGCAATGTAAAGCCTATGATAATAATCCCGCAGAGGACAAGCGAAGAAAATATCACCTTTGTCTTTGAGAATTCCTTTCCAAAACCTCCGAATAATACAGAGCCCAGAAACAACCCTGCGCCAAGAAACATAACCAGAAAACCCAGATGCCTTGTCGCAGAACCAAGGGTTTCCTGGATGAATACTATTATAACCACATAGACAGCTCCGACCCCGCTCATAAGCAGAAATTGTATTCCGGACACAAAAAGGACCTTTAAATCCCTTAAGATATAGTTTATTCCCTCTGCAAACTCCCTGAACATTGGTTTATGCTTAGCGTTGTTCTTGGCTTCTCCGGAGGCAGCGTTTATCTCTTTTACGCTTATAAGAAATAGCATTGCCGCGGATAAAAAGAAGGTGAAGCTATCTATATAAAAACCGCCCTTTATACCCACAAGTTCTACTAAGAGCCCGCCTACGCCAAAACCCAGCACAGCGGCTATCATTGCTGTGGTAGAAGAAAGGGAATTAGCTGCGAGAAGTTCGCTATTTGTCACAAGGTCAGGTATTATAGACAATTTAGACGTTAGGAAAAACCGTGTGACAGAATAAGAAAAAAATACGGCTATATATATTGGTAAAATCTTATCCTTGATATCCATCAATAATAAAGGTATGGATATTATAAACATTCCCCGCAGGATATCGGAGATTATCATTATCTTTTTTCGAGGGTATCTATCCACATACACGCCTGCTACAGGCCCTATTATGAAAACAGGTATTATCGTAAAGGAGAGCAGTTTCGCAAGATTCAAGGTGGAGCCGGGCGAGCGCACGCTCATAAGCGCGATAAGCGCCATCTGGGTAAGCCTGTCCCCGAACTGCGAGACTATCTGGCTAATCCATAAAAGGAAGAAGTTTTTATTCCTGAGGATAGAAAAGAAATCTTTCAATCTGATTATTTACAATAATTAAAATGCTGGAGCCCGCAGAGGGAATCGAACCCCCGACCCGCGCTTTACGAAAGCGCTGCTCTACCAACTGAGCCATGCGGGCATTTAAATCCGTAACTGGTAAATCAGTAACTGGTAATTGGTAATAATTTTTGATATTTTTACGAGTTACTGGTTACGAGTTACGCGTTACTTGTTTTTTATAAAGCAAAAAGTGCCGAGACCCAGAATCTCGGCCTTCGGCCTCTTTAAAAAGAAACCCTGATGGTTTCTTTTTAATGTTTTTCTTCCTTTCGCAAGTAGCGTTCCAACCTTAGGGAGACAAAATGCTTTTTCTCCCTAAAACCCACTTTTTCGATTCTGGGTAATAAAGCGAAAAGTGCCGAGACCCAGAATCGAACTGGGGACGCCGGGATTTTCAGTCCCGCGCTCTACCAACTGAGCTATCTCGGCACCAACTCTTTTAAAAATAGTTTTATCTTTAATGCTTTAGCCCTTCACAAAATTCTGTTTTGGGCTATTGATTACACAGATTTTTAAAGTATTACACAGATTTTTTCATCTATCTTTAATCGGTGTAATCTAATTTTTAATCTCCGTAATCAAGGGCTGAACGATTTTGTAAGGCCCTATTAATGCTTGATATGGAGATTTACGACAGGCTCGCCGGGGACCTCTTCTCCCAAAATACTACAGCTGACAGCCCTTAGGCTATAAGCCAACCTTTCACTAAGCCCTTTCGCATCCCATTCAACCGTATATATATTATCGCTCAAATCATAGTCTGTAGCTATTGTATGCCAGGTTAGCCCTTTATCCGGAGAATACTCAAACCTTACTGCCTCAAGCCTTGGCTCCTCTGCCCTTGAAGGCGCCTCAACGCTGATATTATTCTTATCTAGAAGAATGCTCCCTTCGGTAAGCGCTTCATTATTATTCTTAAGGGTCTCACCATACGGAGCTTTAAAGGGCAAGGTTTTATCAACCTCGAGCGCTTTTTTTAATCCCTTGCCAAACAATATATCGTCAATAAACAAGGTGCCCTCATTTTCGACAGCCCTTGATTCAAATGTAAGCGCAATCTCTAATATCTTTGTAAAGTCGTATATCGTTCCAAAATCTTCAAGCGGTATGACAACCTTCTGCCATTTACCGATGCTACCTGGTTGATAGTCGTAATATGTCGGAAGCTTGACAGAGCTTGATATATCCCTGCCGAGTATCATTTCGCCATCATCATCCTGATCCTGATAAAGAGTGACCTTGAAGTTCAAATTTTCAAGGGGGCTCATAACCCAGAACGAAAGATAATCGTAATCCTTAAGATTTAAAGGAACCATACTCCTTGTCTCGCCCTGTTGTGCGCCAAGAAGGGTATAGT
>CAZDNS010000055.1:0-11917 GCA_964506845.1 uncultured Planctomycetia bacterium
TGTAATCTCTCTTAAAAATCGCTGTAATCAAACTTTTCTTGTCTGCCATTTTCTATAAATGTTTTAAAAAGTATTTTCTAACTCGCGACTAAAAAACCTACCAATAAATATACCGATAGGCTTTTTATTACCTATTATAAATATGCCATATCCTCAGAATTTGTCAAGGGTAGGGGAAAAATAGTTGGGACGCTGAAAACTTGAATTGCGCCAGTATATTACCCTTGCGAATACTGCATAGCATACTTATCCACCAGCTCACGTATCATTTTCTGATATTTTGTATGATGTTTTGTGGCTTGGTCCTTAAAAAAATCTAAACTTGATTTACTTAAGGCTATCGTAACCTTTATGCTCTCTTTTGGAATAACTAATTCTTCAGGTGGTGGCAAAAAATCATCAACCCTTGTCATTTTCCCAATAGGTTTATTGAAATCTATTGTCTTTTTTCTCATAATATCATTCCCCATTAGATTATGAAAACGGACTCTGTTTTGATTTGGCAAAGGCCTCAAAGGTTAGAATTCTAATGATTTTATTTCTCTCTTACTATCGCAAGGTCTATTAAATCAAGAGGGCGAGGCATTATTCTTTTGCCAGCATCGAGAATCTCTATTGAAACTATCTTCTTATCCTTTGAATAATCAAAGATAATACCCTCCACCTCCATGCTTTCCTCAATCTCTGCCCCTTCTAAAAATTCAAGATTTAAAATATCATGCTTAGGCTCATATTCTATTCTCATTAAACTCACCTCCAATATCTCTTTATGTCAGACGTCAAATATGCGCTGATAATAATAAATTTATCTTTGGTTTCTTCGCCAATTACTCTTAATAACCTTTTCTTTCCAGCAGTTTCGTATATCTTCTGCCTTATCTTTCTATCTTGATAGCCAGAAACTACCTGATCTGGAGACAAAATCGTTTCCTTTATCCATTCAAAAGAAATCTTGCGTAAATTAATCTTCTTTGACGCCAAAGGAATAATTTCTATCTCCACAATACACTTATACCATATAAACTGAACCACTTCAAGAAAAATCCCGATGATTGCAGAGATTTTATGCTCATAAAATGTACAATTCAGATTATATTGATTGTCTATTTTTTGATTTCAAGGGTCTTATAAAATTCCCTCAGGCATTTTCCCTGATTAAATCTCTTTCCCCATATTGATGGGCCATATGTCTTAAAAAAATGCTCTACGTGTATTTTAAATGCAAATGAAGCGCTTGAGCGAGGACTATTTAACAATGCCCTACCCCACAACCTTGCCAATTTTAGCGCAGGTACTTGTTTATTTTTCAAAACCTTTACTAAATCATCCACATCAGGGTCTAAATACCTTGCAATCTTGCCGATAGACCAATATTCAGGCGATAATATGGATACCTCTATAACGCCAAAGGTTTTATAAGGCGTGGTGTAGCGTTTATAATCCAGAAAGGTTATCTGTGACCACCTGTCAATATCCTCAGAAAAATTGGCGGCTATACCGGTGAGGGTCGATGCCTTTTTTATGGCATCTTCTACATTCTTAAAATATTTTTTTGCGCAATCTACTGCAAAATCTATATCAATGCTCGGACGGTTTCCGCCCATCAATATGCCTGCGCAGGCGCCTGTAAGTATAATTTTTATTCTTCCCTTGGCAACATCCTTGATGTTTTGGTTAAGCGCTTTAAAAAAATTATCAATTTGCTTTTTATCCATTTTCGTATAGGGTTAATTTTTTATCCAAACGCGCCAATAAATTGTTTAATGCATCCCGCTCTAAGGATGCTTTAAGCATTAACCAGTTATTAATGTATGTCCGCCTGTACCTTCTGATATTCCTATTAACCTTTTTTTTTGCATTGATTTTATTTTTAATTACTCCTGATAGGATAGAGTTGATAGTTTTCTGATAAGGGGAGAGTCTGTTCGTGGTTTTATTAAAACTTGCATAGACTATTGCTTCGAGTGAGTCTCTTGATAAATCGCATTTTTTAAAATCTATGGGGGGGGTGCCATTTATAAGCATTCCTGGGCTTATCTTCAGGCTATTGGCAAGTAGACGCAGCGTCCTGATAGACGGTTCTCTTTTCCCGCTTTCAATAGCGCTTAAGTTTGGCCTCGGAATGCCTGTATTTTTAGCCAGTTCTTCCTGGGAGAGTTTTCTAAAAATCCGCCAAAGATATATGTTTTCCGCCAGCCCTATCATACTCAAAATGTAGCATATTTGCTACATTTTGTCAATATCATAATAACCCCGATATTAGGGTTATGAAAAAATTCTCTTCGGACCTTAAAAATTTGTCCCACCTCGTAGGTGGGACAAATATACTTTTAGTTACCAATTACTGTCTTTACTATTTCGCCTTTGTATTTAAAAGCCCTTTTAATTCTTTCATAAACTGGTTTATGTCTTTAAACTGCCTGTAAACCGATGCAAATCTCACATAGGCAATCTCATCCAGTTCATACAGATGCTTCATAAGAAGTTCACCTATCTCGCTGGATGAAACCTCCTGTTCAAAGTTCTGATTGAGCATCCTTTCAACATTATCAACTATCTCCTCAATCTTATCCATACCAACAGGCCTCTTTTCGCAAGCCTTTAAAATGCCCGCAAGGAGTTTTTTTCTGTCAAATGGCTCACGCCTTCCGTCTTTCTTTATCACCATAAGGGGCATCTCTTCAACATACTCATAGGTGGTAAACCTGCGCTTACAGGAGAGGCACGCTCTTCGCCTCCTTATGGATGAGCCGCTGTTCTTAAGCCGCGAATCTGTAACCTTGTTATCCAAACTACCGCAATAGGGGCACTTCATTTCTTAAAATATGATTACACAGATTCTGTAGAGATTACGCAGATTTTTCTATTTAAAATTTAATCTGAGTAATCTGTATTTAAATCACCGCTATCAATGAGTAGCTTTTTTGCTACTCTTTTTCTTTTTATCAATAATCCTTAAACTAATACCTGCCTCATCCAGAAATTCCTTTGCCATCTTATCCGGATACCAGTTCGTTATAACTACCTCGCAGATGCCCGCGTTTATAAGCATCTTTGCGCATATAATACAGGGTTGCGTGGTTGAATAAAGAATGCTGTCCTTTACGCTTATCCCGTGATATGCCGCTTGAAGAAGCGCATTTTGCTCCGCATGTAGCCCGCGGCATAATTCATGGCGCTCGCCAGAAGGAATCTTAAGCTTCTCCCTTAGACATCCTGTTACTTCGCAATGGACTATCCCGGACGGTGTGCCGTTATAGCCGGTTGCGAGGATATGCCTTTCCTTTACAATAACCGCGCCTACCTGTCGCCTCAGGCAGGTGGAGCGTTTTGAAACTAACCTTGCTATCCCTAAAAAATATTCATCCCAATCAGGCCTGTGAATTCTCTTCTTTTTCAAAGCAACCTCTTCATTTTTTTAATAAGTCCTGTATAGAGCGGGAATCTCTTTGTCAGTCCGTCAACCTCTTTTTTAACCTTCTCAAGTATAATGGCGCTGTCAGGATTTGACAATACCATATCAATAAGGGTTGCTATCTCCCTCATTTGAGGTTCTTTCATACCCCTAGTAGTCAGGCTGGGCGTACCGAGCCTTATTCCGCTTGTTACAAATGCACCCTTTGTGTCAAAGGGTATGAGATTTTTATTTACTGTAATATTTGCCCTGTCAAGAAGGCTGGAAGCATCTTTACCTGTTATATCTTTATCTGTAAGGTCAATAAGCATCAGGTGATTGTCTGTCCCGCCTGAAACGAGTCTAAAGCCTTTCTTTGACAAGGTCTGTGCGAGTGCCCTTGCATTCTGGACAATCTGCCTCTGATACTTATTAAATCCTGGAGAAAGTGCCTCCTTGAAAGCAACCGCCTTTGCAGCAATAACATGCATTAAGGGGCCTCCCTGTATGCCCGGGAATATCTGGTTATCAATGCGCTTTGCAAACTCTTTTTTACAGATAATCATTCCTCCCCTTGGCCCACGCAGGGTTTTATGTGTTGTCGAGGTAACAAACTCCGCATATGGCACAGGGTTTGGATGAATACCTGCTGCTATCAAGCCCGCTATATGCGCTATATCCACAAATAAATACGCTCCCACCCTGTCGCAAATCTCTCTTAGTTTCTTAAAATCTATTATCCTTGGATAGGCGCAGGCGCCTGCCAGTATAACCTTTGGCTTGAATGACTTTGCTATTTCCGCTATCTCAGCATAATCGAGCCTTTGGGTCTTTCTGTCCACACCGTATGTTTTGATATCAAAAAACCTTCCGGAAAAATTATGGGGATGGCCGTGAGTAAGATGCCCTCCGCAGGCAAGGTCCATAGCGAGAACCTTATCTCCCAATTCCAGAACGGCAAAATATACCGCCATATTTGCCTGGCTTCCGGAATGGGGCTGCACATTTACATGCTCTGCCTTAAAGAGTTTTTTGGCGCGCTCTATTGCAAGTTCTTCTGCCTTATCTATGAATTCGCATCCGTTATACCATCTGCCTTTAGGATAGCCTTCCGCATATTTATTGGTAAGGCTGGACCCTTGAGCCTCCAGAACTGCCTCGGATACGAAATTCTCTGATGCAATTAACTCCAGGTTTCTGTTTTCTCTTACTGTCTCTTCGTAAATTGCCTTAAATATTTCTGCGTCAGTCTTTCTCAAAAAACTCATCGCTGCCTCCTTAATGACGACACAAGTTATGCCTGCCTACCGTCAGGCAGGGAGTCCGAAGGACGAGATAACTTGTATGTCGGAATCCTTCGACTGTGCTCAGGATGGTGAGCGAAGTCGAACCATTAACCCCGAGGCTTATACTGAAAATTTTTCAAAATTTTCAGTATGTTTAAGCAAGGGGCTATATATAAATAGAGCTTCTACTTCTTAAAGATACCCTGCTCTATCTCCCTTATCTGATTCAGCCTCCTTGCGTGCCTTCCACCTTCAAATGGTGTATTGAGCCATACCTGAACTATCTTTTTTGCCTTATCAAAATTTACAAACCTTGAGCCAAAGATAAGCACATTAGTATCATTGTGCTGACGGCTTAATCTCGCAACCTTTATATTGCCTGCCACAACCGCCCGAACATTCGGAAATTTGTTAGCCACTATTGAAAAACCCACCCCTGTCTTGCATATAAGGATGCCTCTGTCAAAGCCTCCGCTTGAAACTCCCCTTGAAACCTTTATTCCGAATTCGGGATAGTCGCAACTTTCTAAAGAGTTTGTGCCAAAGTCCTTGACTGTATGTTTTTTCTGCTTCAAAAATTTTATTAATTTCTCTTTTAATTCAAACCCGCCATGGTCTGCGCCGACTGCGATTTTCACTATATCAATACCTCCTTGAACAGCATTCTGTTAACATAGAAATTGGGTGGCAAGGTTTGTGTTTGAGTCGCACGTTGATTTTTCGAAGCGGGCATGGTTCCCGAGCATAAGCGAGGGCGAGCAAGAAAAATCACCGAGTGCAGTCCTGCCTCGCTGGGGCAGGACAAACGGTGCAGCGAAAACCAAACCTTGACAGGACCCATTTTAATATTAAATTAACAATCTCACAATAATTTCACAAATTTTTCCAATGCCTTTTTTATTATATCACGCGCATTTCTGTAAAACTCAACAGGCATTCCTATGGGGTCGTCTATATTCAAATCCATAACGCTTTTAACACTATCATCAAATTCTCTTAAAAGATACACCTTATCCCTTGCCTGCGGAACCCGCGTTAAAATTTCATTCTTGTGATTATTTGCCATAACCAGTATCAAATCTGCATTTTTTATCATCTCATCCGTAATTCGTCTTGCCCTGTGGTATGAAATATCTATCCCTTCCTCTTTCATAACGCTGACTGCCTCAGCTGTTGCCATTATCCCCTCCGGCGCAGCAATACCGCAGGATAAAACCGAGACATCTTTTTTATCGGACAACATCTTCTTTAAAAACCCCTCTGCCATTATGGAACGGCAGCTGTTTCCAGTGCAAACAATAAGGATTGATTTTATATTTTTGAAATCCATAATTCTAGTAACTAGTAAATTAGTAACTCGTAACTAGGAATTCTAAAAATCCATAAATTTTTAATGTTTTTACGAGTTGCTAGTTACGGATTTACGAGTTACTAAATTTCACTGCTCCTTCCCTTAAAACCCTCGGCTTATTGTTTGTAAAATCCACCACAGTTGATGGAACGCCTATCGGGCTTATACCGGCATCCACAATAATATCAATCTTACCTTTAAAAACCTCTAAGACATCCTTTGCGTTAATACATTCTTTTCTGCCCGAGATATTAGCGCTCGGCGCAAAAAGCGGAAGTTTTGCCTCTTCAAGCAACATTTTAACCGCTTTATAGTCAGGCATCCTGAAGCCGAGTTTTTCTCCCTTTTCTGTTTTTAAAACTGCTGTCAAAGCGCCTGGCCAAAACTCTTTCAAAATCCTCTTTGCGTAAGGCGCGATTTTAATGTTAAATTTATTTAAGTCGCTGAATCTATTTATTAATATTGTAAAGGGTTTATTTCTTGAACGGTTTTTTATCTCGTATAATCTACTAACTGCATTCTTATCAAGTGAATTTACAAATAGACCATACACCGTTTCAGTGGGGAAGGCTATTATGCCTCCTTCCCTTAGGGCCTTTGCTGCCTTTCTTATTATTTCCTTGTCCGGATTATACGGATTTATCTTTAAAACTTTTGTCCTTCTTAAAATTCTTTTTTCCAAGATTTATGCCTATTTAAATCTAACACTGTCTTTCTCATATCGCTTTTATAGGATGCTAACGCTTTCTTTAACCTTGAATTATTTAATGCCAATATCCGTATTGCAAGCAGCCCCGCATTTTTCGCGCCCTGGGCACCTATTGCTACTGTTGCTACAGGTATCCCTGCCGGCATCTGGACTGTAGATAATAAAGAATCAAGCCCTTTTAAACTCTTTGTCTCAATAGGAATGCCGATAACCGGCAAACTCGTATGGCTTGCCACAACGCCTGAAAGCGCCGCAGCTTGGCCTGCTGCTGCTATAATAACCCTTGCGAGTGTTTTTGAAAGTCCTTTCACATAACGGGATAATTCCTCAGGAGTCCTGTGCGCAGAGAGAATCTTTAAGTCATACCCCACTTTAAAATCATCAAGTATATTTGTTGTCTCTTTTATTGTGGGTAAATCAGACTTGCTTCCAACTATTATGCTAATTTCTTTCTTAGACATATTTAGCTCCTTAATGAGTCCACAACTTACGGAACGAACATAGTGAGTAAACGTAAGTTGTCTGGACGAATTAATCCCGAAGCTTGTGCTGAAATTATCGTAGAAAATTTCAGCATGTTTAAGCGAGGGATGTATTAAATTATTAAGCCCGCACTCATTATGCACTGTAAGTTTGGGCTTTATCTTTCCGCCTTAACTCTTTATTTCCTATATCCCTTCTAAAATGCATCCCCTCGAAATGAATCTTTTCTATCGCCTTATACACTTTTTCCCTCGCCTCTTTAATTCCATCGCCTGACGCTGTAACATTCAAAACCCTGCCGCCAGAGGTAAGTATTTTATTGTCTTGTTTTTTTGTTCCAGCATGGAAAACTACTATATCTTTTTCGCTCTTTAATTTTTCAAGCCCTTTAATCTCCTTCCCGGTTTGATAATTTCCTGGATAACCGCCTGATGAGATAACAACACTTACACAGCTTCGCCTGTCCCATTCTAATTTTACTCTGTCTAATGTGCCATCAATACTTGCAAGAATCGCCTCAACCAAATCGCTTTTAAGCCGTGGAAGAACTGCCTGCGTTTCAGGGTCTCCGAATCTCACATTAAATTCTAAAACAGAAGGCCCCTGCTCGGTTACCATTATGCCTGCGTATAGAACCCCTTTGTAAGGAGAACCCTCTTTCACCATTGACGCAATAACCGGAACAATTATTTTCTCCATTATCTCCTTTTCAAAATCTTCCGAAATAAGTGTTGTGGGAGAATAGGCGCCCATTCCGCCCGTATTGGGCCCTTTATCGCCATCAAATATTCTTTTATGGTCCTGGCTTGTGGCAAGAGGGATTATATTCACTCCGTCTGTAAGCACAAGTATGGATGCCTCTTCGCCAAAGAGACAATCCTCTATAATTAGCCTGTTTCCTGCTTCGCCAAAAATTTTATCTTCCATAATCTGCTTTATGGTATCTTCTGCTTCTTTCTGTGAATTTGCAATTATTACGCCTTTCCCAGCGCAAAGCCCATCTGCCTTTATAACAATGGGGAACGTATTTTTTGCTTTTACATAAGTTAGAGCATCTTCGGCATTATCAAATACTTTAAAATCCGCTGTTGGAACGCCTATCTTTTTCATAAGTTCTTTTGCAAATACCTTGCTTGATTCTAAAAGCGCTGCATTTTTCGTAGGCCCAAAAATCTTAAGGCCATTTTTTTCAAACTCATCCACAATGCCGCTAACAAGCGGCGCCTCAGGGCCCACGACTGTTAAATCTATCCCGTTATCTTTAACAAAATTAATCAGGGATTTTATATCGTCCGCCTTAACATTTACAATCTCTGCTATATCAGATATCCCGCCATTTCCCGGAGCAGCATATATTTTATCTACCTTTTTTGACTGGACTATCTTCCAGCAAAGGGTATGTTCCCTTCCGCCGGAGCCGATTATGAGGATTTTCATATTTGAACATTGGTTTAATCCAAAAATCAAACTGCAAAAATCAAAATGACATATCAAAATCCAAAGTGTTTAAAACATTTTGAATCTTGGATTGTCATTTTGGATTTTGATTTTTGATATTTGAATTTATACGAATATAACTTCCTTCTCTCCCTTTACTACTTCTCCTATAATCCACGACTTAAGCCCAAGTTTGGATATAACATCCTTGGTAAGTAATAAATCCCTGTATGATACAGCTAATACCATTCCTATTCCCATATTAAACGTCCTGTACATCTCTTTATTCGGGACACATCCTATTTTTTGTATCTTCTTAAATATATCAGGAATCTCCCATGCATTTTTATAGATTCTTATGGATTTTTTACCATGCAGAATTCTCGGAAGTTTGTCATAGAAGGCGCCGCCAGTTATATGGGCGATACCTTTTATGTCCACTCTTTTAACAAGTTCTAATATCGGCTTTGCATAGATAAGGGTAGGTTTAAGCAAAACCCGCCATAGTCCTTTTTTTATCTCTTTCTCTTTAAAAATCTTTCTGACAAGCGAAAATCCGTTTGAATGAAGCCCGCTTGACTGTATTCCTATAAGCCTATCACCTATCTTTATGCACGAACCATCTATTATCTTACTTCTATCTACTACTCCTACGCAGAAACCCGCAAGGTCGTATTCTCCTTCTTTATAAAATGAAGGCATCTCCGCTGTCTCTCCGCCGATAAGGCTGCATCCTGTCTCTTTACAACCCCGGGAAATCCCCTTAACTACATCGGAAAGCGCCTTTGGATTTATCTTTCCTGTTGCTATGTAGTCCAAGAAAAATAAGGGTTTTGCGCCAAGCGCTAAAACATCGTTTACGCTCATTGCAACAAGGTCTATGCCAACTGTGTCATGCTTATCTACCAGAAACGCTATTTTTAACTTTGTCCCCACTCCATCTGTTGAGCTAACCAAGACAGGCTCTTTATAAGAGAGAAAGTCCGCTTTGAATAATCCCGAAAAGCCGCCCAAAGAAGATATCGCACCCTTTGTCTTCGTAGAATCTGCAAGGCACTTAATCTTATCAACCAAAAGATTTCCTCTGTCTATATCCACACCTGAGGTTTTGTAGGTTATGGGTTTCATATTTTCACTATTTGAGATTGTTGAAAAACCCAATAATCTTTGATTACAACGATAAAGGCACCGATTACTAAAGATAGGGTCATCGTCGTTAATCGCTGTAATCGTTTTCTATAAATCGCTGCAATCAAGAACGTTGACGACTTTTTCAACGGTCTCTATTTACCAATTCCTATTTACCATTTCTATATACTCTTATCCTGTCCGCAGCACTTTCTCTCGGTTATATACTTATCTGCCTCCATACCAAAGTCTATCGGGTAATTTCCAGTAAAGCAGGCAGTGCAGTAATTTTCCTTTGGAAACGATATGCTGTCCAATAACCCCTCCACGCTTAGATACCCTAAACTCTCAACGCCTAAAAACTTTCTTATCTCCTCAACCGTATGCGTTGAAGCGATTAGTTCCTTTCTCGTCGGAAAATCAATTCCATAGAAACAGGGGAATTTAATCGGCGGGCAGGAGATTCTCATATGTATTTCCTTTGCGCCTGCCTGCCTTAGGTTCCTTACCCTGTTTCTGCAGGTTGTCCCGCGCACAATAGAATCATCTATAACCACTATCTTCTTTTCTGAGAGCACCTCTTTTAAAGGATTAAACTTCACCTTTACGGAAAAATCTCTTATCAACTGCGAGGGCTGGATAAAGGTTCTTCCTATGTAATGGTTCCGTGTCAAACCGCTTTCAATAGGGATGTTTGAATAGTGACTGAAACCTAATCCGGCGGAATTTCCAGAATCAGGTATCGGGATTACAATATCCGCATCTACTGGATGCTCCTTTGCAAGGTGCCTTCCCAGATTTTCTCTAACCAGGTGAACATTCTCTCCAAATATCTTTGAATCAGGCCTTGCAAAATACACATGTTCAAATATGCAGTAGGAATGTTTTATTTTCCCGCCTTCAAATGGTTTTACGGAGCGCACGCCGTTTTCATTTATAAATACCACCTCGCCCGGCTCTATCTCTCTAACATATTCTGCCTCTATTAAATCAAGAGCGCAGGTCTCTGATGTCAATATATATGAGTTTTTAAGTTTTCCGAGGCAAAGGGGTCTAAATCCGTTCGGGTCTCTTATACCAATAAGTTCATTTTCTCTTACCAATAAAAGCGAATATGCGCCCTTAATCTGCTTTAAACAGGAAAAAATTGCTTCGGGGAAATTGGAAAAACTGGGTTTTGCAAGTAAATGTATTATTATCTCGCTGTCAACCGTTGTCTGAAATATCGAGCCGTGCGCCTCAAGGTAATCCCTCAGTTCTTTGGCGTTCACCAGATTTCCGTTATGGCAGACTGCTATCGAACCCCGCGAGTAATCTACTACAATCGGCTGGGCATTTTTTATAAGGCTTGAGCCTGTGGTGGAATACCTGACATGGCCTATTGCGATATTGCCTTTTAACTCAGACAATTTTTCTTCATTAAACACCTCTCCCACAAGACCCATACCTTTATAGGAATAAAGCTTTTCACTATCGCTCGTTGTAATACCGGCGGACTCTTCTCCCCTATGCTGCAGGGCGTATAATCCCAGATATGTAAGTTTTGCCGCCTCAGGATGGCCAAACACCCCAAACAACCCGCAATATTCTTTTATCATATCAACCTCAGTCTTGTTTTTCTACTTCCTGATTACTATTTGCTATTTACCAATTACTATATCTCTCCTTGTCCTTCGACTTACGCTCAGTATGGTGAGCTTGTCGAACCACTACTCACTACTACCTGCTCTTAACTGCCTTCCTATCTCTATTATCTCCTGCTCTATTGAGTTTATTTCATTCTGAAAGTCTGTCATCTCCTGCGTCTTTGCGCCGCAGGGAGCATTCTGCATCAGTTTAGCTAATTCTGCCCGTTTAATGTTCCGCTTAAGGGTTAAATTGTCTCTTTTATATTCCAAGAATATCCTCGCATCTTGTTTGGCATCTATGCTTTGCTTTTTTGTGGGAACCCCTACCGTCGCAGGCGAAGGAACCTGAGTTGTAACAGGTTCTTTCGGCTTAAATCGGACAAATAAAAAAACTATCGCACCTATAACTACTACGCTAACTACTAATCCTATAACCGTTTTCTTCATCCTCGCTCCTCTAATTTGAGACCGTTACAAAAGTCATCGACATTCTTGATTACA
>CAZDNS010000056.1:0-2568 GCA_964506845.1 uncultured Planctomycetia bacterium
AGGCAATAGAACGCATGGCACTCGGTGCCGAGGCGGGATGGTGAGTCCTTCGACTTTGCTCAGGATTATCCCGAGCAAGTGAAACGTGTCGAGGGACGAAGTCGAACCAAGGACCGAGGCTCCCTCCCGAGCAGAAAGAACGCCAGGGAATTTCTGCGAGGGATTAAGATTCTTATTTAAGTTACTGGAGCCCCACGTGCATGCACGTGGTCCCCTAAAACTTTTATGCCCCTCGTGGGGCGACGTCCCGAACCACCATTCACCCATGGCCATAGGCCATGGTCCTCTGGTAACGGGATAGCGCCTCGACAAGAAAAGTCTCGGCACAAATTTCACCAAAAAACGGTGAAATCCCTCAACACTGCGTGTATCGGCACAAATTTCACCAAAAAACAGTGAAATTTGGTAGCGCTAACGGGATTTGAACCCGTGTCTCCACCGTGAGAGGGTGATGTCCTGGGCCGGGCTAGACGATAGCGCCGCAATTTGATACCGCAAAACCGCTAAAAGCCACAAAGGCGCAAACGCTAAATCGCAAAGTTTACTTTTTAAGTTCTTTGCGGTGACACCACAAAAGTCGCGAAAATCTTTCTTATTTTGCGGTTGCGTTTTTGCGGTCATTTTGTGTTTTAGCGGTGTTCAATAAACGTTATATTAAAACCTTTGTTTCTCTTTTTGTCAGATATGCTTTTTTAGCCGCATCAATTATAGCAGCGGTACGCTTGACCTGTTGGGGCTTTATAATTAGCTCTGCTTTTTCAGTCAGAACCTTATAAATATTCTTGTAGAATTCGCTCCAGTCTCCGGGTTCCATGGCGGGGAAAAATTCCCTGTCCCTTATTTCTGTCGACTCTGCCCTTACCTTTACAGGGCCATCCCAGTTTTCGCAAAGGATAGCGCCTTTAGAGCCGACTATGTACCACCTGGGAAGAAGATACCGGGAAACCTGGCTTGTTTCTATCTGTGCTATGAGCCCGTCTTCAAATCTCAGGAGACATTTAAAATAATCATCCACCTCCTCTGACCATAGCACATTTTTCATATCACACCAGACGCCGGTAACCTTCTGATTAATAAGGCAGAGCATCTGGTCTATAAGGTGAGAGCCCATATCATATAAGACGCCTCCGCCGTAAAACTTTTTATACCTCCAGTGGGTATCAAATTCGGCTACGGCATAGCCTACCAGAGAACCATACCCGAGCACTCTGGATTCTATGGAGATCAATTTCCCTATCGCCTTCTGCTCTAACAACTTCTTTATGGTTAAGAAATCCGAGTCCCATCTCCTTGAATGGGAAACACTCAACATAACCCTCTTCTTGCTCGCCTGCTCTATGAGTTCATCTGCGTCCTGTAGGTCCAACGTCATTGGTTTTTCAACTATAACGTTTTTGCCTGCGTTTATCGCTTTAAGCGCCAGCTCCTTGTGGGTATTTGAAGGAGAGGAAATCACTACTAACTCTATGCTTGAATCAAGGAATTCCTTATAGTCCGAGAAACTTTTTAGGCTATACTGCTCCTTTGCTGTCTGGCGCCTTGCAGGGATTGTGTCATATGCGCAGCATAAGTCAAATCCATCTAATTTCTGCAATATCGGTATATGAAAATCCTGCGCTACCCTTCCTACGCCAACAATACCTACCTTTATTTTCATTCTACACCTTCTCTCCAGTTTTTATAAACCCAAACTACTCAAAAACTCCCTATTCATCTTCGCGGATTCCTTTGGACTTTTAAGCGTCTCATCCAGTTCGCACACAAGCCACCCTTTATAGCCTATTGATTTTATCTTGTCTATAATACCGCCAAAACCGCCATCTATAACACCGGCACCAAGCTCTACGAACCTTTTCGCTTTAGCATCCCAGTCTTTTAGATGAATGAGTTTTATTTCCTTCTGATATTTATCTATCACCTCTATGGGATTTGAGCCGGCTGCAGTCAAATGGGCAGTATCAGGGCATAGTTTTGTAAATTTTACGTCTTTAAACAGTTTATCAATATCTTCCTTTGTCTCTGCTATACAATTTAAATGGGGATGATACGCCACCGCCACATTAAGTGTTTGTGCAAAAGCGGAGAGTGTCTCAAGCCTTTCTGAAAATTTCTCAAAATTTATGCCTGTTTTTTCTTCAGGGTCTTTTATCCAGCCTCCGCAAAGCATAAAAGTGTCTATCTTTAAAGCATTTAAAAATCTAACCTTCTCTTTTGCCTCTCCCATATCCTTATTATCGGAAGAGGCCAGGTTCAGATTCCCGGAAAGGGTGGCTAATTTAAGGCCATATTTATCCAAAAGGGCTTTAAGCGCCTGAGGGCTGCCTAATTTACTTATGGGCTCGAATAACTCAACGCCCTCAAAACCTGCCTCTTTCACCTCTCTTAAAACAGACTCTATAGAATAAGAACCATCCTTATAATAATTTCCCCATGTTAACGAGTGACAGGCAATTTTAAACATAATAAAACAGTAACTGGTAACTAGTAACTGGTAACTAGTAATAAATGAATTTTTTAACTGATTACCAATTACTAATTACTGTTTTTATGGTGCTGGGAAGGGGATTT
>CAZDNS010000056.1:2668-11903 GCA_964506845.1 uncultured Planctomycetia bacterium
TTTAACTGATTACCAATTACTAATTACTGTTTTTATGGTGCTGGGAAGGGGATTTCCTTTCGTTCAAACTCGGATTGAGTTTTCACTCCAGGCCGGCCAAAACAACTGTCGCTCGAGATACTCGCTTTTCCTCGTCCCCCTCGGCGTTGTTTTGGCTTCAAATCCCCTGCTACTCTAGCAACAAGTGCTGGGAAGGGGATTTGAACCCCTACGCCCAGTAAAGGGCATGGCTCCTCAGGCCATCGTGTATGCCAGTTCCACCATCCCAGCCTGTTAAATAATAATCTATATACCAAGAATTTAGCCTATTTTCAAGAAAAATTATCTGGTTTTTACCTGATTAGGGTGAATTATCCTATTGTTTAGCCTCGGCTAAGAGAAAGCCTATCTCTTTAAAAATTCTTTCTGCCAAAACCTTATTTCCCTCGGCATTAGGATGGATTGAATCTATCTTTAAGGAGGGATTATCTATTATATCTTTTAATATATCCTTTACTAAAAGGGCTTTTCTCTTTTTCGCTATTTTTTTAAACCCTGATATATATTCATCAAGCATGCCCAGCCTAATATGTAAAAGCACTACAATAACTCCTTTTTGCTGTAATCTTTTTACAATCCCATCCAGGTTTTTAAGAGTCTCTGCTTTGGGTATCTTTTGAAAAAAATCATTTGCGCCAAATTCAACCAGCACAATCTTCGGCTCCTTAGCCAATACCTCCTTTAATCTTAAAAGCGCATCCTGCGTGGTATCCCCGCCTACGCCTGCATTTATTACAGGCAGGGAAATCTTCTTAGACAGTAGGCTTGGAAAATCGCTTCTTTCCTCCGTATCCACCCCCTTTGTTATGCTATTCCCAAAGCATACAATAGTCTTTCCCTTGGAATCCAGGTTTAATATATCTGTTTTTGTGCCACAACCTGTTAAAAAAATAACCAATAAAAAAATTAAAATATTTTTAAGCATTTTTAACTTTTTGCGTTAACCTTAGCAAAATTGAATATATTCTCCTTATATCAGGCCGTGGGTCTCTGCTTTTTAAAATCGCGAATACAAACTTCCTCTTTCCTATTGTCTGTAACCCTACAAAGCAATGCCTTGCCTGCCGGGTATAGCCTGTCTTGCCTATGATAGCGTTATCGAATTCCCATAACAGTTTATTATGGCTCTTTAGTTTTATTGTTCTGCCATTATCGCTTTTAATAAGAGATTCTTTTTTATTCATAATTTCTATAATCTCCTGATAAAGCAGCGCTCTTTTCATTATACTAACCAAATCATATGCGGTTGTATACTGACTTACCCCTTTTACCGGGAGGCCTGTTGAGTTTACAAAGTTTGTGTTAAGGGCGCCTAACTGCCTTGCCCTGTTATTCATCATCCTGACAAATGCTTCTTCGCTTCCTGCGATAGCCTCGGCAAGGCTAACGCTTGCATCATTTGCCGAGCATATAAGCACAGCCTCAAGCAGGCCCCCTGCCAGGTAAGTTTCATTTTCTCTTAAATGTATCTTACTCGGCTGTGTCAGCGTGGCGCTTCTTTTTATTAAAACAGGCTTTGTCAGGCTTAAATTTTCTATAACCAGAATTGCGGTCATAAGCTTTGCGGTTGAGGCAGGCGGAAGCTTAAGGTGCGGATTCTTATTCAGCATAATCTTATTTTTATTCAAATCCAGAACAAACAATGACTTCGCAGAGATAGTGCTATTCTTTTTAGAATTTTTTCTGTTAGCCTTGTCTGGATAAGATAGGGGAGGCTCTAAAATCAGGCTTATGGCAAGGGTTATAGCGAATATTTTTTTCATTTCACCGTTTATGCAGGCAAAGGCTTGTAAAGATACAGATTATTCCATTTAGCATAACTGTAATAGATACGCCGAAGAAGTGGGCAAGCACCCCTACATAGAAACTGCCTATGGGCGCCATTCCCAGAAACATAAGCACGAAGAAGCTCATCACCCTGCCGCGAAGGCTATCGGGCGTTATAAACTGTAAGAGGGTATTTATAGAGGCTGTCTGGACTATTAAGCCCCAGCCAACGCCGAGTAGCGTAATCATAGAAAAAATAAACCCCTGAGAAGACGCGAATAATAAAAGGCTTACCCCCAACACAATCCCGCCTAGCCTTACAAATAGATCTCTCTTTGGGCTATGGCTAAAAAGGGCTAAGGTAAGGCCGGAAAATATGGCGCCAACGCCGATAGCCGCCATAAGCATACCCAAACCCTTTGCGCCCGTTTTTAATATCTCCCTTGCAAATATGGGCATAAGCACTATATTAGACATACCAAATATACTGGCAGTTGCAACCAGAATTATCAGAGAACGCGTTTCTTTGTTAGACCATACATACCTTGCACCGTCTAAGAGTTTTGATAAGGGTTTCTCGCCAAAAGAATTCTTTACAGAGAAATCTCCCTTCATTAGAGATAATCCTATCAAGACTGCTACAAAGCTTATACCATTTATGTAAAAACAGCTCTCTATGCCAAGGCTTCCAACCAGATATCCCGCAATAACAGGGCCTGTTATCCTCGCTATATTGAATATAAGAGAGTTTAAAGCTATCGCATTATCGAGGTCCTCTTTCCCCACCATATCCACCACAAAGGACTGCCTGGTTGGCATATCAAAGGCGTTTACTATGCCTAGCCCTACCACTATCAGCGCGATGTTGAAAAAATTTGCAAGTTTTAGACTCACCAGAATTCCGAGCCAGAAGGCAAATATCATGGATAATCCTTGAGTAATTATAAGGAGATTTCGCTTATTTACGTGGTCGCTGACCAGACCTCCCACGAGCGAGAAAAGCAGGATAGGAAGCGCTGATATGGCATTTATCATGCCTAAAAGAAATGCAGAATTGGTAAGTTCTAAGACAAGCCAGCTCTGGGCAACACTCTGTATCCAGGTGCCGGTTAGAGAAATCATCTGCCCTGACCAGAAGAGCCTGAAGTTCTTATGCTTTAGAGAAGAAAATACCTTGGGCATATTTTTGTATAAATGAAGCCACAACTTAGCGAACGTTAGTGAAGCTAAGTTGTCCGGCTGAATTTACCCTTGACATTGAAGATGTCAAGGGTCCGATTCGTCCCGAGACTTCGGGACTCATAGGAGAAGTGGAATTATAGCATAAATTTTAATATATGGGTAGTAACTTTAAATGACTTTAGGGCAATATTTTTTCAGGAAGCGTCAGTTTCCTAATTAAATCCTCCCAGGCCTCTTTAAGATTTTTTAAAAAATCCTTTTTGTTTGAATACATCTTATGGCGGCTGGAAAAATAATTTTTTATCCTGTCTGCTATCAATTTATCCGGCAGGGAATTTACGATTTTATTTATTTCCTTCTTATCCAGCCTGTCTATAACAGATATAACCTCCTCCCTTGTGCTATTAATTGAGATGCCATATATCCCTTCAAGCGGGCTTCCCTTTAACTCATTGCAAAATCTGTTTAGTTCTTCCTTAAAGGACTCTTCCTTCATGTTTTTTAGCCTTTCTATATGAGCCTTTTTTATCTCCTTTAAATCTGCTGTTAAAATATAGGATTTAAGCATAAGCTTTATTGAGGTAGAGATAAATCTGTCGTCAATATTAATGCTTTCCTTAGGTATTGCCTCTCCTTCGCAAAAGCGCAGAAACGAATTTGGGTTTAATAAAACCAAAAATGTCAAAATCCACACCCGCCGTTTATCCATTTCTACGAGCTTCTTTTTATTGACGAATTGTTTATATCTGTGGTATTATTGTAACGCATAACTCTGCTATCATAAAGGGGTGGCGAGTGTCATAGTTAGATAAAAATTAAAGGCAGTCTTAATAAGAGATTGCTTTTTTATTTTAAATGAAGCCGCAACTTAGCGAACGTTAGCGAAGCTAAGTTGTTAGGCTGAATTTACCCTTGACATTGAAGATGTCAAGGGTCCAATTCGTCCGCCATGAATCGTGGCGGACTCATGGGAGAATAAATGCAAATCATTAATATGTTCTTATTCTGGTTTTTAGTCATTCTGTTCTGGACCTTTGCCCTTAGCAAGAGGATAAACGACAAAAAGGATAAAATAATAAACGCTAGAGAGGCGGAGATAGAATGGCTTAAATTAAGAACAGAGTTTTTAACGACTCCGGAGGATTTCAAGAAAAAAGATAAGGCGCAGATGCTTGATAACTTCGCCCATCTACAAAAAATCTATTTTAACTATAACGAAGAAGAAATTAGAGAAGACATTAAGAAAGAGGTCTTCCCCCATTACGATTACGGATAACATCCTTTTAACCATTTCTAACATTACTCAATCTCAAGGTCTGGTAATTGGGTAGAAAACTTCTGGTAACCTTGAGGAATCTCAAATAAAGAAGCAGGTTGCTTTCCTGTAACCATGTTCTTATATTCCACCATCCAGCTGCCGTCTGCGGCAGCGCTTTTTATAGGGAAATTTAAGCCCTGCGTTAGCCAAACAAAAGACCTTACATTCTTTCCCTGCAGGGCATAGATAACCTCATACTTGTCTGCCTTCTTCCCATCCACTACCTCTGTGCCTATAAGCCTCCGTGAAATCTCACCCTCTATTTTGTCGCCTGTCATAACTATATCCTCCGGTCTTAGGGGAAGTTCCATATACATCCTTTCCTGCGGCATAAGCATCCACATCACATTTTTATCCTGCCTTGAGATAGTTACAGAACCCATCATCTCAATTCTTATCTTATCCTTTGCGACAAACACCTTGCCCTGCTGAACGCCTTCCCTCGTTGTAGAAATCATATTGGCAGAAAAATCCTGCCCAACGGCACTTCCAAAAAAAGATAAAAGAAAAATTATTGTCATAATAACATAAACTATTTTCCCATTTTTTTTATCCATCTTCCACTCCTTTTTCATTACAACTTAAGACCGTTGAAAAAGTCATCAACGTTCTTGATTACAGCGATTTATAGAAAACGATTGCAGCGATTAACGACGATGATTTTATCTCTGTAATCGGTGCCTTTATCGTTGTAATCAGAGATTATTGGGTTTTTCAATAATCTCAACTTATAACACAGTCTATATTATGGTTATTTCAAAACATATTGTTCAACTTCATTATCAGTTGTTGCTTTCTTTCCCTTGGCATTTTTAGAACTACTCGCATAGGTAGCTATCGCCCCGAATTTTGCCGTATCCCTTTGAACATAACTTACTTTCAATTCGCCTCTTGGCTTATCAATATCAGACGGTAGTATTAGTTCATTATTTATCAAAGAGGCGCCTATAACAGCTTCCAGGGCCTGGCGCAGCATCCAGCCACTAGCGCCGGTGTAGCCATTCCATATCATCCGTCCGCAGTCAAAGGTGGTCAGAAGGTCTGCGGCCTGCTTATTCGGTTGTCCGCCGTAGATTTCAATCTCCCTTGGTGCGGTATGGGAAATAGGCGAAATCTTAAGCCATAACCTATACGCGGTCGCCCGGTATTCATCCGCTTTAGCACAATCTCCTTTTTTTTCAAACTGTTCTGCTAAAACCCGAGCTGCCTTTATAAGCCACTGAACGCCGTGGCAATACATACCGTTTTCGCGCACACCCTCAGGATATTTACTGCTTCTTCCCAAGTAGGGTTTGGTATCCTCCCGTAGCGCCGGCCATCCGAGCAATATGACGTTTTCCTTCTCAAGAATCCTAAGGGCAGTGTTAAATATTATAAGACCTCTCTCAAAATTAATACCTGTCATTACCGCCCATGCGGCTGTCAGGGCATCTATTTCCCATACACCGCTATCCTTTACGCCGATCTCTGTGCCGTCATCATGTATAGCCCTGAGGTATCTGTCTATCCTCCAGGTTTTCTCTAACGCAACCTCAAGTTCCTGCATCTTACTGACATAATATTCTTTACGCTTCTTGCCTTCTTTCTTTTCTATAATATTTACCATATCTTTAAGTATACAGTACAGGAAGAAGCCAAGCCACACGCTCTCGCCCCTGCCATTGCTACCTATCTCGTCCAGTCCGTCATTCCAGTCTCCTGTTCCCATCAGCGGCAGGCCATTTTTCCCCATACGTTTTTCAAGCACCAAATCAACCGACTTCAGACAGTGCCTGTAAATAGAATCTGCCTTCGTGGAGCGCTGATAAAGGTGCCCCCAGCCGTGTTTATTCTTGGGAAGCGCTGCAAACGGAAACTCAGAAACTACATAGGAGGTTATCTCATCAAGAATAGAATAATCGCCTGTATATTTTATATATTCAACCACTCCCCACGCAAGCCACAGCAGATTGTCAGAGGCATGGGAGCGTGATGCAAATGCAGTTCTGCCGTCAGCCAATGTAAAAAACCAGTGCAGGACATCGCCCTCTATAAACTGATGAGAGGCGTGCAAGAGAATCTGCTTTCGCGCTAGTGTGGGTTCTACCCAGATAAGGTTAATTGTGTCCTGAAGCTGGTCCCTGAAACCAAAGGCTCCGCTGGATTGATAAAAACCCCTGCGCGCCCAAACCCGCTCTGCGAGGGCCTGGTATTTAAGCCAGTTTAGAAACTGGTCGAAGTCTGTATTATTAGTCTTTACCTTTACTGTTTCCATAAGAGAGAGCCACCATTTCCGGGTAGCAGAAAGCTGTTGTTGCGCTGTTTCTATATTCTTATATTTCTTAACGAGCCGGGCTGCTTGTCTTTTGTTATCTGCCTGGCCCAGGATAATTGAAATTGTAGTTTCTGCCTGAGCGGGAATGTCTAACGTGCCAAGGAAACTCGCTATCTGTCTTTCGTCGGTAACCTGGGTGAGGTCCGGCTTACCCTTTTCCAGTATAAGGGGATGGTTGACTCCCCTGCCGGTTCCAAAAAACCTGCCTCGCCTGGTTTCTACACATTCGCTTTGTATTGACATAGAAGCAAATGCCCATCCCGACCTAAAGGTATTTCTGGGGTTTTCATAAAACAAAGCGTCCAGCGTCTTATCGTAACAGGACGCCAGCCATCCGGACTGCTCAGGCTGAAAGGCAAGCGCCATCTCAAAATAAGGCGCAATTCTTATTTTCCTGGGATAATCCGCATTGTTCTTTACGGTCAAGAGATATATACCTAATGGATCATCCGGTGGCACAAATACGGTTAACTCGCTTGAGAGCGTTCCCTTTGTCATGCGGAATACCGCTGTTCCATCAACGCCGAATTCGCACTCATTCTTGGCGCTGTAATCGTTTAGGGGATGATGCGCAGGAGAGTACCATTCGTTTCTATCCGGCTCATAGAGATAAATCGCCTCTGAGGGTATTTCCTTTGTAACGATATCCGGCCAGTCCGGGCTAATGCGGTTCTGTTGCGAATTGCCATTACAGGAGTTATGCAATCCTCTATTGGTAACCATAACGGTATGGCCCAAAGCATTTGACATCGCATGGTCAAATGGCCGTGGCGTATAGGGCGTAGAAATGAGCAACCTATTGCCGTTATCTATATATTTAAAGTAGGGCTGAGGTGTTCCGTGAGGGATTTCGCCATGACCAATCAAGAAAGGCCTCTCTTTAGGGCTTACCCCGTTAGAAGTCTGCATACTTCTAACGGGGTTTAATGAAAAGGAATTTTGAGAAACCATAGGCCTAAGGTAACGCTTAATCAGGTTAAAAGCCATCTCTTTGTTTTTAGCATAACCTATCATTAGAGATGCCTTTTTAGAACTATTCGGCTCTATTGAAAGGCTGAGCAACAGGCTTCCAATTGGGTCAAAGGTAGGAAGGCTAACGGCGTCCTTTACATCCATAAAATCCAGAGTCTCCAATATCCGCGGCGACCAAATGCTCCGGGCACGGCCTATGAAATCCATGCGCGAGAACAGAAAACCTTCAGGCATAATATCTGCAGCCAAAATTCCCATAGATTTTGTGCTTTTGTTCCAGGATAAAATTGCGTTTACCTCGCTTGCGTATTCCATTACCGGATATAACCTAGCATACTGGGTATGAAACCTATCGTGAATACCGCCGGCAAGCACCCATTCCAGATAGGGAATTATCTTTAACTGGCGCTCTTGGGGGGTTAGATTCTCAAGGCTGATGGTCCATAATTCTATTGGTGTATCCTCGTCTGGCAGTATGATATCTATTGTGGCTCTGATGCCCTGTGTTATATTAATCAATCTAAGAGAACCGTTTCCTTTTTCAATGCGGGATGCTTCAAAGTTTTCTTTTGGGAAATTCCCCACAACAGGCCACCATGGCTGAATCTTGCCATTATTACCACGAGAACTATCCGCCAGATAAAGGATTCTGCCGCAAGGGTCTATAGTATCATATGAGCGCCGGCTGATATCGCATTCCTTATGAACGAGTTCGCTGTAAATTGTGCCTGTTTCCTTAAGGACAACTCTATACTCTCTATTTTCTAATTTGTAGGTCTTCTCGCGGCGCCGAACGACTCTATCATGCAACAAGCGTATTCCAAAAGAAATAAGAGCGGCAACCGCTATTGCCAAAATAATAAGCCCGAGCGCCTTTGGAAATGAAACAGACCCTAACATCGAAAGTATTGCATTGCCTCCGGAGGCATTCCTTATAGACTCTGCTGTGTTCCACGCGTAATCCCATGCCTCACCGCGCGGGATATAAAAGGGGATAAGCAGGGGCGCCCATGTTGCAAACCGTTTAACAGCTTCAGGAATGTAGCGCTGCGCTGCCTGTGGGCCTATAAAGCGAGCAATTCGCTCGTCAAGTTTGTCCAGTCCGATAAAACTCAAGTTAACCAGCGTAGCAACGCGCAAGCCCATATGGTCCATCCAGATAAGTATGCGGAATAAATCAAATGCGAGAATATAGACAAAGATCTTAAGGCTCCACTGCTGGAATGCCTCCGGAGACATTGTAACATTATTCCAGATAGCAAAAATAGTGCGTATGGCGCCATCCTGGTTATACCAGGTAGGATTCGGCATCATACGCAGGAACGTAAATATAATGGGAGACATCCACAAACCCCAGCGCAGGACATGAATCATATGACTTATAAGGTCTAAAAGTCCTGCCTTCGAAAAGAAGAACCGTATGGGAGAGTGGTCCTTCTGGAAGAACGCCTGCATAAAGACGCGGTTTACGGCAAACAGCCAGGCGGCAATAGACCAGTTTATAACACCGGCTGTGCACTCAATAAAGAGCAATTTAACCCCGCCGGTATAAGTGCCTAAATTAATCCGTCCCCATTTGTTAAGCAAAGGATAGGTGATATATTCTGTTAGGGGCAGGCCTGCGCTTGTATAGAGTTTAAACT
>CAZDNS010000057.1:0-5070 GCA_964506845.1 uncultured Planctomycetia bacterium
TTTAATGGTTCGGCTTCGTCCCTCGACTTCGCTCGCCTCGTGCCGAGGCGATAAAACACAGTGCACTCGGCGCCGAGGCGGGATCCTGAGCGAGTGAAACGAGTCGAAGGATTCGCACGAACAGAGTAGCGATTCTAACGAAGGACGACTTATATCGCTTCGCTCCCTGCCCGACGGCAGGCGGGCATAAGTCGTGTGCTCATTAAAGGAGAATGCGATGGGTATAGTACTTAAGGAACTTTTAAAAGAAGCGGTTTCTAAGCAGGCTTCGGATATTCATTTTAAGGTTGGGTCTGTGCCGGTAATAAGGGTTAAAAGCGACCTCCTGAGGCTTGCCAATTACCCTGTGCTTAGTCTGGCGGACATTACAGAGATAATCCTTTCTATGATGGATGAGGTGCAAAAAGCCCTTTTTGAGAAAGGCAGGGAGGTTGACCTAGCATTTAGCCAGGAAGGAGTCGGCAGGTTCAGGGCTAATATTTTTAAACAATCAGGCGAGCCTGCACTGGTGTTGCGCTTCATAAGAAATCTAATTCCCTCCTTCGAAGAGCTTGCAATACCGCCTGCCTTGAAAGACTTCGCAATGCTAAATGCCGGCCTGGTTTTAGTCAGCGGCGCTACCTCGCAGGGAAAATCCACCACCTTAGCCTGTATGATAGACTATATAAACCAGAATAAATCGGTGCATATTGTAACCATAGAAGACCCCATAGAATATCTGCACCAGGACAAAAAGGCAATGATAAGGCAAAGAGAGTTAGGCTTGGACACCGCTTCTTTCAACGATGCGCTTAAGTATGTTTTAAGGCAGGACCCGGATGTTATCCTTATAGGAGAGATGCGCGATGCCAATACCTTTAGGGCTGCCATTGCTGCTGCTGATACAGGCCATTTGGTTTTAAGCACCCTCCATGCCGCTGATACCGTTCAGGCACTAAACAGGGTAATGGATTTATTCCCGTCTGAGGCTCAGAATCAGGTAAGGATACAACTCTCCCAGAACCTGCGCGCCATAACCTGCCAGCGCCTTTTAAAACGCTCCTCCGAAGAGGACCTTATACCTGCCTTTGAGATATTGATTTTGAATCCTCCGATGAGTTTATTGATAAGAGAAGGAAAATTGGACAGGATTAAAAACTTGATACAGAATAGCACAAACGAAGGTATGCACACTTTCAATCAGTCGCTCCTTAAGTTTATAAAAGAAAAAAAGGTCACCCTCCAGGAAGCCCTCGCCAAATCCGACAACCCCGAAGCACTGAGTGCCAACCTAAAGGGGATTTTCTTAGACGAAGAACGTAGCGTTTTAGGTGGTTAAGAAAAGCAATTCTTTCCCAAGTGAATTAGGCACTATATACAAAACCCACTCCAAATACCGCGTGGCGCTTATATATCCCAACTCCTATTATATAGGTATGAGTAATCTCGGTGTCCATTCCATCTATTACGAATTAAATAAACGCGAGGATACATACTGCGAAAGGGTTTTTTTCGAAGAAGGAGCTAAAAAACCCCTATCAATAGAAACCCAAAGGCCGCTTCGGGGGTTTGATATCCTGGCTTTTTCTGTTTCCTATGAGTTAGACTACCTTAATATAGGACAGTTGTTGCAAGACTCTTTCATCCCCATCAGGAATAGCGAAAGAAAAGAGACTTTACCGATTATGATAGCAGGCGGTATTGTCACCCATTTCAATTTTAAAGCGCTCCTTGGCGTAATGGATGCCGTAATCATTGGAGAGGGCGAGCGGCTGATACATAAATTTATGGATGAGTTCGGGAATTTTTTTTCACAAAACAGACACCCCTTAAAAGAGGATTTTCTCGAAAGGCTGTCTCAAATGGATGGTTTTTTTGTGCAGGGTAAGTCGGGAAGAGTGGCTATGGAGGAAGCGCCTGACATCAATTCCTTTGAAACCTGCAGCCGGATACTCACCACGTTTACGGAATTTTCCAACACCTTCTTAATACAGCTCTCAAGGGGATGCCCCTTCAAATGTAATTTTTGCGTTACTGCATATATGTATAAAGAAACAAGATTCAGGGATTACCAGAGGGTTCTTGAAACCGCCGAGAAGGGATTAAGGTTTACAAACAGAATAGGGCTGATAGGTGCTTCCTTGCCGAACTATCCGAAACTGGATATACTCTGTAAAGAGCTAAGGAAGGCCAATGCTCATATTTCCTTTTCAAGCCTGAGGGTGGATTTCATTACTGAGGAGATACTTAACACATTAGTAGAAAGCGGTCAGCGCTCTATAACCATTGCGCCTGAAAGCGGAAGCGAGCGACTCAGGAGGCTCATAAACAAACCTATAACCGATGAACAGATAATAGATGCAGTAAAAAAAGCCAAAAAACTGGGTATTAAAACAGTAAAGATGTATTTTATGATAGGCCTTCCGGAGGAGAGAGCCGAGGATATAACCTCTATAGTAAGGTTTTCGGATAGAATATCTCGAATCTTAAGGTTGAAAATCTCCGTAGCGCCTTTTGTCCCAAAGCCTAATACCCCTTTTAAGGAAAAGCCATTTTCGGGCGTTAAAATACTCAAAGAGAAAATTCGCTATCTAAGGAATGCCTTAAAAGGAGACATCCCTGCCTCCTTTGAAAGCCCGAGGCTCGCCTACTTAGAGTATCTACTCTCAAATGGAGACGAAAACACCCTTTTCTTATTATTTAAAAAGGCATACCCCAGATAAGTCCTGATTTTGCATGGCTTGCAAAGAACATGTAGTTTCTTTTTTCTAAAAAACTACCTTTGACACCGCAAAGATGCAACCGCTAAATCGCAAAATACTCCTTTGTATTCTTGGCGGTCTCACCGCAAAGAGCAGAAAGATTTTTGCGTTTTTGCGATAGCGTTTTTGCGGCTCTTTTGCGATTTAGCGGTGTAAAGATGCTTTTTCAGAAATTTCTTTTTTCGTTGACAGAAAAGTTTTTTTGTGATAAACATCATCGGCTATGGTAAATGTAAAGGATAATATAAGTTACGTAAGGGAGATCCTTTGTGTTTTAGCTAAAAAGTTTGAGAGGGATGAGAAGGAGATAAGATTGGTTTGCGTTACCAAAGAGGCTGATATAGCCCAGATAAATGAGGCAATTGAGACTAATGTTACAGATTTTGGGGAAAATAGAATCCAGGACGCCAGAAGTAAAATCATAAACATAAACAAGCCTGTTCTATGGCATATGATAGGCCATCTTCAAACAAATAAAGTAAGAGAAGCGGTCAGGTTGTTCGATTTTATACAGAGCATAGACAGTATAGAACTTGCAGACGCCGTTAATCTTGAGGCGCAAAGGCTGAATGAAACAAAAGACGTACTCGTTCAGGTAAACACCTCTGGAGAGCCTGCCAAATTTGGCATAGCAAGGGATGGGCTTATTAGGCTTATCTCACATATCTCGTCTCTTAAATATGTAAGGTTGCTGGGCTTAATGACCATGGCTCCGCTTAGCGATAATGCCGAAGACTCAAGGGGTTACTTTAAGCTTTTAAGAAAACTGGCTGAAGAATTAAAGAAACAATTTGCTGATAGTATCAATATGGGTATTCTCTCGATGGGTATGTCCTCTGACTTTGAGGTGGCAGTTGAAGAAGGCTCAAATATGGTGAGAATTGGCACGCTTATTTTTAAATCAGATACAGAAACAGTTAAAGAGAGATTGAGATGCGTAAGCCGAAATTAGATGAGCCCTCGGGGAGTTTTTCTGCTCGAGGCGCTCATCCTGAAGCCCGAAGGGCTGAAGGATCTCATGAGATCCTTCCTCGCTTCGCTCGTCAGGATGAGGGGTCGAATAGAGAAGAAAACACCCCGACCCCTCAATTAGATACTATTGGAATTATAGGTTGCGGAAATATGGGTAGCGCAATACTATCGCAGAGCCTCAAGCATAAAAAACGAAATTTTATTATTATCGAAAAAAACAAATCAAGAGAAACTTTTATACACAGGAGATACCGCACAAAAACTGCAAGGGATATAGCAGATTTAGTAAATAAGTCGGATATTGTTATTATTGCGGTTAAACCACAGGATATAGATATAGTGTTAAATGAAATATCAAAAAGTATCAAGACGAGTAAAAAAAAGATTTTGGTTATCTCAATTGCCGCTGGAATTAAAACAGAATACCTGGAAAGAAGAATCACCCATAACGTAAGAGTAATAAGGGCGATGCCGAATATGCCGTCTGCCATTGGAGAAGGAATAACCGCATTGGTCAAGGGCAGATTTGCTACAGACAAGGATTTAAAAACTGCGGAAAAAATATTTAAAGCCTTAGGAGAAACGATAGCGGTCTCAAGGGAAGCGCTTATAGATGCGGTAACCGCAATTTCAGGTAGCGGGCCCGCATATTTCTTCTTTATTTTTTTAGCAATCTTAAAAATAGCAAAGGATTTAGGACTGGATAATAAATCTGCTAACAAACTTATATATCATACTGTAGTTGGCTCGATGAATATGTTAAACAAGAATAAGTTTGATGCAGAGACTCTCATTTCGAAGGTTGCCTCCAAAGGCGGAACCACAGAGGCCGCACTCAGGGTGTTTAATGAAAAGGGATTAAGAATGGTATTAATAGATGCGATTGAGGCAGCATATAAACGTTCAAAAGAACTTTCAAGCTCATAGATGTTTGTTTTTGGAAATTTTATTATAGCAATTGGAAGAGTTTTAGAGTTATTTATTACTATACTTTACTGGCTGGTTTTAATCAGGGCTATTGTCAGCTGGGTGAACCCCGACCCCTTTAACCCGATAGTCCAGTTTCTATACAGGACAACAGAGCCATTTCTAATACCCTTTAGAAGGCTGATATTCAGGTTTGGCGATTTGGGTTTTGACATATCGCCAATACTTTTATTTCTGGTTTTACTTTTTTTGAGGTATTTTTTGGTAAATTCTATTATTGATATTGGAATAAGACTGAAATAATACTTTTACAAAAGAAAGGTGATTTAAGAACTCTAATAAGGGTTTAATGACGAATGACCAAGCCCGAATGACGAATAAATATTAAATGCCTGAATGTCCAATTTCATAACCTTTTGGACATTAAATC
>CAZDNS010000057.1:5080-11894 GCA_964506845.1 uncultured Planctomycetia bacterium
TTACTTTTTATGTGAAAATACAGACTTAGAGGTCGAAGTTTATTTATGATAATTAGGTTCTTGAATTGCCTAAAAAAGGAGATTATATAATAAATGCCTCGCATCGGAATTATAGGTGGAAGCGGTTTATATAAAATAGACGGCATTAAAAATGTAAAACACTTAAGCGTGAATACCCCGTTTGGCAAGCCATCCGATAAATTCATGATAGGAAAATTGGAAGACAGGGAGATTGTATTTTTGCCGCGCCATGGGAAAGGTCACAGAATTTCTCCAAGCAGGATAAACTACAGGGCAAATATATACGCGATGAAGAAATTAGGCGTAGAAAGGGTTATCTCGGTTACTGCGTGCGGCAGCCTGAAAGAGAAAATTGTGCCTTTGGATTTTGTGGTTGTAGACCAGTTTGTGGACCGGACCAACCAGGCAAGGAAGATGAGTTTTTTTGACGACTCTATAGTGGCGCATATCTCTTTTGCTCATCCTGTATGCGACGAGCTGAGCGGTTTGTTGTATGAGGCAGGTAGCGAGGTAAGCAAAAAATTCGATTTTAAGATTCATAGAGGAGGAACCTATCTAAATATGGAAGGTCCTGCCTTTTCAACGCTTGCCGAATCAAATCTATACAGAAGCTGGGGAATGGATATTATAGGTATGACCAATATGCCTGAGGCAAAATTAGCACGGGAGGCCGAGATATGCTATTCTACCCTGGCAGCAGTAACTGACTTTGACTGCTGGCATCCATCGCATGAGACTATAAACATAGATATGGTGCTCAAGAATCTAAATAAGAATATAGAGAATGCAAAGAGGATATTGATGCTGAGCATAAAGAAGCTCTCTCCTGTTAGAGCCTGCTTCTGCAAAGACGCTCTTAAATATGCGATTGTAACGGACAGGAAACTGATACCGCCTAAAACGAAAAAGGATTTAGATATCATTATAGGTAAATATGTCAAATAGCGCTGATTATACCTCTACCCTTAATCTGCCGAAAACAAAATTCCCGATGAAGGCAGAACTGCCCAAAAAAGAGCCGGACATTCTTGGCTTTTGGGATAAGATCGACCTGTATAGTCTCATCCGAAAGAAATACCAGGGTGAAGATAAGTTCATACTCCATGACGGCCCGCCCTATGCCAACGGAGATATACATATAGGGCATTCGCTGAATAAAATTTTGAAGGATATCATAGTCCGGTATAAGACACTAAGAGGTTTTGATGCGCCCTTTGTGCCGGGATGGGATTGCCACGGCCTTCCGGTTGAACACCAGTTATTTAAAGAATTGGGCAAGACTAAGTATGATATAGAAAGGCTCCAGTTTAGGAAAAAGGCCCACGAATACGCCCTGAGGTATGTAGATATTCAGAGGGAGCAATTTAAAAGGCTCGGCATAATAGGCGATTGGAAGAAGCCTTATCTAACGCTGGATAGATTATACGAGGCAAGCATAGCAAGGTCTTTTTCCATACTCGTAAGGAATAATTTTATCTATAAGGGCCTTAAGCCCATAAACTGGTGCGCATCTTGCGAAACTGCGCTTGCCGAGGCAGAGGTGGAATACGAAGAACATACTTCGCCTTCTATTTATGTAAAGTTTAAGATTAAAGACGAAAAAATAAAGGACGATAAACATTTTCTGCTTATCTGGACGACCACACCCTGGACGCTTGTGTCTAATGTGGCAGTTAGCGTGCATCCGGGATTGTCTTATGTTTCTATAATGGTGGGCGATGAGATATTCTTCCTGGCAGAGAGCCTGCTTAAAGCACTGGCTGATAAATTAAATTTTAAAGAGTATAAGGTAACGGGGACATTTAAAGGAAAGGACTTAGAGGGGCTTAACTATATTCATCCCTTTATAGATAGAGAAGGAAAGGTAGTTTTGGCAGATTACGTTTCTAAAGAGGAAGGCACTGGTTGCGTGCATACAGCGCCCGGACATGGCCAGGAGGATTTTTTAACAGGCCGCAGATACAACCTCCCTACAATTATGCCGGTGGATGAGAAGGGAAAATTTGACAAGAGCGCAGGCGAATTCTCTGGTCTCGATATCTTTAAAGCAAATAAGGCGATAGTAGAAACCCTTAAGAAAGAAAATGCCCTCTTATATGCAGGAGAAATAAATCACTCCTATCCGCATTGCTGGAGGTGCAAGAATCCGATTATTATAAGGGCAACTGTCCAGTGGTTTATGAGTATTGACCATAAGGATTTTAGAAAGAGCCTGCTTAGCGCTATAGGAAAGATTAAGTGGATCCCTGTTAGTGGAGCAAACAGGATAGCCGGTATGCTCGAGAGTCGTCCAGACTGGTGCCTTTCACGTCAGAGATACTGGGGAGTGCCCATAATTGCTTTTTACTGCACGAATTGTAAAAAGCCCCTACTGGATTATAGTGTAATCGAATCGGTTTCAGCGCTCTTTGAAAGGGAGGGCTCGGATATATGGTTTAAAAAAGACGCAAGCGAGCTTATTCCCAAAGAAGCTGTATGTGCGAATTGCAACTCAACAGAATTTCAGAAGGAAGAGGATATCATAGATGTATGGTTTGACTCCGGGGTAAGCCATCAGGCGGTGCTAAAGCAAAATAACAGCTTGAAGTTTCCTGCGGATTTATATCTAGAGGGAAGCGACCAGCACAGGGGTTGGTTTCAGGCGAGCCTTATTACCTCAATGGGAATTGAGGGCGAGATACCCTTTAAGGGGGTTTTAACCCATGGCTTTGTAGTGGATGGCGAAGGCAAGAAGATGTCAAAGAGCCTTGGTAATGTAATATCCCCTCAGGAGGTAATCAAGGAATTTGGTTCAGACGTGCTCAGGCTCTGGGCAGCCTCCTGCAATTACAATGAGGACGTTAGAATTTCCAGAGAAATTTTATCAAGGACATCAGAGTCTTATAGAAAGATAAGAAATACCCTGAAATTTATACTCGGCAACCTCCCTGATTTTGATAGAAAGAGCGATTTTGTAGAATATGATAAAATGCAGGAGCTCGATAAGTGGGCGCTCTGCGTTACAGAAAACCTTTTAAAAGAACTTACCGCCGGCTACGAGAGTTTCGAATTTCACCGCGTTGTGCATCTGGTTTATAATTTTTGCGCCACTGAGATGTCAAATATTTATCTTGACATAATAAAGGATAGGCTTTATATATTGCCGAAAGATTCGGCAGAAAGGCGCTCTGCTCAAAGCGCGCTTTTCAGGGTTTTAGAGGTTATTATGGGAAGCCTTTCGCCGATACTCCCTTTTACCATGGAAGAGGTATTCGGATATATACGCAAGGAAAATGACCCAGAGAGCGTCAGCCTGACCTTGTGGCCAGAGCCGAACAATCGGTTTCTGGATTACCCTTATAGAGAGAAGTGGGAGGAGTTGTTTAAAATTCGAACATCTGTGATGAAAGCCCTGGAGATAAAACGGGCAGCTAAAGAGATAGGCGATTCCCTAGAGGCATCGGTTGAGATATACTCTGCCAATACAGGGGTTTCGGATTTTCTAAAGGGTTTTAATGATTTAAAAACAGTTTTTATAGTATCTGAATTTAAACTTTATGATGTCCAAAGTTTAAGCGATGAATATACCCTGAAAGACGAAGAGAGAGCCCTGGGTTTTGTAATAAAAAAAGCTGCTGGCTGTAAATGTCAACGCTGCTGGAATTATAGCGAAACAGTGGGAAGGGATGTGAAATATCCCACCCTCTGCAAAAGGTGCCAAGATATATTAGAGGTCAAATGAAGACGCAGTTTACGGAACGAACCCATTCGACTTTGCTTAGGGTTCGTCCTGAGTGTAATCGAAGGACGAAGTGAACGTAAATTGCCTGTCTGAATTTGACCCTTGACAATTTTTGAAATATGGGTTGGTGTCGAAATTAACCATAGACCTAAAAATTGTCAAGGATTTAATTCGCACAAACAGAGTAGCGACTCTAACGAAGGACGACTTATGTCGCTTCGCTCCATAAGTCGTGTGCTCATTAAAGGAGGCTAACTTTTATGAAGATGAAGAAAAAGGAACTCGAAGAGTATAAGAAAATACTTCTAAAGGAAAAGGATAAGGTTTTATCGGAGATAGAGCATATAGGAAAGGATACCTTAAAGTGCTCCCAGAAGGAGGCATCCGGGGATATCTCAAGTTATACCTTCCATATGGCGGATATGGCAACCGATAACTATGATAGGGAATTCTCTTTGAATATGGCTACCGCAGAACAGAAAATACTTTTCAAAATCGAAGAAGCGCTTCAAAGGATAAAAGACGCAACCTACGGAACCTGTGAAGAGTGCCAAAAGCCCATAAGCAAAAAAAGGCTGAAAGCCCTATGCTATACAAATTTATGCCTTAGCTGTCAGGAGAAAGAAGAGTCCAAGAAAAGTGGCAGAGAGCCTGCATAAAGGAAAGCCCGGCGTCAAGAAAGAGGTTGAGTTTGTTAATATACCTGACGGTATTTCTGGTTATATGTATAGACCAATTCACAAAGCACCTTGCATTAAAGAATCTCTCTCTACGAAGCATACCCCTGATAAATAAGGTTCTCCATTTAACCCTTACCTTTAACAGCGGTGCCGCATTCGGAATTTTAAAGGGGCATAACCTGTTTTTTGTGTTAGTTTCAATAGCAGTAGTTGCATTTCTTTTTTTTAATCTCGCTAATTTCCAGAAAAAAAATCGGTTATTTAGATTTTCTATAGGGTTAATTATCGCAGGCGCTCTGGCAAATCTCATAGACAGGATAAGATACGGCTACGTGGTAGATTTTATAGATTTTAGAATCTGGCCGGTGTTTAATATTGCGGATTCTTCCATAACAGTAGGCATATTTCTTTTTATTATAAGCCATTTTATCAAGAGGAAATGTAAAAATGTATCCCATACTATTTAAATTAGGCCCTGTTAAAATTTACGCTTACGGCATTATGGTTGCAACGGGTTTTTTAATTGCTACGCTTCTGGCAGAAAGAGAGGCTAAGAGAGAAAACATATCAGGTGGTCTGATAATGGATTTGGCAATTGTCATAATCCTATCCGGTCTGTTGGGCGCACGTTTCCTTTATGTCGTAAATAATCTTGATTATTTTATAAGAAACCCGAAAGAAATCCTGATGCTTACCCGAGGCGGTCTGGTATTTTATGGAGGCGCGGGTTTTAGCGTAGCCGCTTCCTTCTTATTCTTGATGATAAGGAGAGTGCCATTTTTTAGGGTTGCGGATACGGTTATTCCATATGCGACATTAGCTCATTCACTAGGCAGGATAGGCTGTTTTTTGAACGGTTGCTGCTGGGGTAAGCCGACCAGAATGTTTTTAGGAGTAACCTTTCCGCAGGTCTCGCAGGCGGTCCATCCGACCCAGCTCTACGAAGCTATTTCCCTTTTTCTGCTTTTTCTTTTTTTGGTTTTTATAAAAAGAAGAAAAAAATTCAATGGTCAGGTGTTTTTAAGCTGGCTAGTCTCTTACTCGGTTATAAGATTTTTTATCGAATTCTTAAGAGGGGACAATAAGCCTGTATTAATAGGCCTGACATTGTCCCAGGTTATCTCTGCCATTATATTTATTATAGGTATATTTTCCTTATATAAATGTAAAGAATATGAACGAAGAGACACAAAAGGAGTTTAAATGCAAAATTACCCAGGCCTCCGGAGAGAGGCTAGATAGGTACCTTGTTAAGGCCCTATCCGGTAAAGTTTCAAGAGCCCATATTCAAAAACTAATTAAGCAGGGCAATGTCTTATTAAATAAAAACCCCGCAAAGTCTAACTCCAGTTTGAAACCTGGGGATGAAATTAACGTACGATTTCAGAGTTTTGCCTCTCCCGAAGTCGCTCCCTGGGATATTAGCCTGGATATAGTATTTGAGGATGAGTCTCTCCTTGTGGTGAATAAACCTGCAGGCATGATTGTCCATCCCGCAGGTACCGAGCACAGCAATACCCTTGTTAATGCGCTTCTTTTTCACACCAGGCTTCTTTCGAGTATCGGCGGTATGGAAAAACCGGGCATTGTTCACAGGCTTGATAAGGATACATCCGGTCTTATAGTTATAGCCAAGACAGATTATGCCCATACCAAACTTTCAAAGCAATTTAAGGAGAGGGAGGTTTTTAGAGAGTATATCGCTTTTGTTAAAGGTATCGTAAATCAGGATGAGGGTATTATTGAAGCCCCCCTGGCCAGGAGCCGCATCAACCGGAAGAAGATATGCGTCAATTTTTCATCAAGCAGGCAGGCGCTTACAAACTACGAGGTAATAGAGCGCTTTAAGGAACTAACCGTTCTCAGGATAGTCCCAAAGACCGGAAGAACGCACCAGATACGTGTTCATCTCGCATACATAGGTCATCCGATTTTGGGGGATATCCGTTACGGAGGCTCCGCCCTTATAAAACGGCAGGCCCTGCATGCAAAGACAATAGGTTTTAAACATCCCCTGTCAGGCGGATATGTGGAGTTTACAAGCCACCTGCCGCAGGATATGGAATTATTTCTTGAGAATATAAGGCTTAAAAAGAAATGATTTATTAAAAATTTTAAAAAAGAAATCTCTGAAAAAGTTTATTTACACCGCTAAACCACAAAAGTGCCGCAAAAACGCAAAATTTCACTCGTCGATGAATTCTTTGCGCCTTTGTGGGTTTTTGCGTCTTTGCGGTGTCAAGATACATAACGAATATATTCACATAGTACAAAAATTTTTAAAAAAAACACTTGACAATTTTTTTTTCTATTATAATATTATACATTTATAATTCATTTTACCCGCCTTCGCAGAAAGCCATCCCGAGTCTTCGGGATGGATGAATGCGAA
>CAZDNS010000058.1:0-11711 GCA_964506845.1 uncultured Planctomycetia bacterium
TAAAGCGCTCTCAAAATTTCCTTGTGGAAATTTTGAGGCAAAGCTCGGGATTAATGGTTCGACTTTGCTCACCATCCCGCCTCGGCACCGAGTGCCATGCGTTCTATTGCCTCGGCACGAGGCGAGTGAAGTCGAGGGATCCGACATACAAGTTATCTCGTCCTTCGGACTCCCTGCCTGACGGTAGGCAGGCATAACTTGTGTCGTCATTAAGGAGGTAGGATATGGAGATAGGTCTTGTTATCGCTATACTTGGAGCAACGTCAGTCATTGTTCTTGGAGGAATAGGTTCAAGCATAGGCGTAGGGCTTGCGGGACAGGCGGCTGCCGGCGTTGTCACGGAGGATCCGGATAAATTCGGCAGGCTTATTCCCCTGGTAGGTCTTCCCGGTACGCAGGGTTTCTACAGTCTTTTGGTGGGATTTATGGTTATTATGAAGCTTAAACTTTTGACAACCTCGCTAATCGTGCCGGAACTCTCAAAGGGCCTTCAGATATTCGCAATATGTTCATTGGTTGGGCTTGTCGAAATGATATCAGCCATACACCAGGGTAAGGTTTCGGTGGCAAGCGTAGGAATAGTTGCCAAGAAACCCGAGGAGCTGGGGAAGGCATTAATATTACCCGCATTTGTTGAGATATACGCCGTATTAGGGCTTGTTGCGGGATTCCTGCTGCTTCAGGGGGTCAGGGTATAGCATTTGGCTATACTTGTGTGCTAATAAAAGGGGTTAGAAAATGGCGCTTACGGATATCACAGATAAAATCCTAACTGATGCAAAGGTAAAGTCAGAAGAAATTGCAAAAGAGGCTGAGGTTGAGGCTAAAAGGATTTTAGAAGACGTCTTATCCGAAAGCGCTAAAATCAAAGAGAACATTTTAAAAAAGGCAGAGAGGCAATCTGCCAAGAAACTTAAAAGCGCCGAGATTTCCTTTAAGCTCAAGCTTAAAAACACCCTTTTAAGAGAGAAACAGGATATACTTGACGAGGTTTTTAAAACCTCAAAGAAAATTCTCTTAGGACTCGACAGAGGAGAATATAAAAATCTGATTAAATCAATGCTTCTGGTGGCTGTAAAGACCGGCTCGGAAGAGGTGATTATATCCGAGAAAGATAAGGATAGACTGGATGAAGGTTTTTTTAACCTGATAAATAGCGAGCTTGTCCAATCAGGCAAAAAAGGAAATTTAAGACCTATTTTTGATAAAAGTCTTGAAGGCGGGCTTATCCTGAGAAACAAGAATATTCAGACCAATTGTTCGATTGATACAATATTAAAACTCATCAGGCCTGAAATCGAAAGCGAAATTGTAGGGATATTATTCGGCTAATTATGGACAATAGGCTAATCAGTATAAAAGAGTCCTCAGGGAAGAATACAAAATACACCTATGCGGTTGGCAGAATACGTGTCCTTGAGACAAGGCTGCTTAAAAGACCTGTCTTTGATAGGATGGCGGAGCAGGTGACTTACGAAGACTCGCTTAGGGTGCTTTCTGAGAGTTCCAATTACAGGCAGTTTATAGACTCTCTTAAGGATAAGACCGATTTTGAAAGCATTTTTGTTCAGGAATTAAAGCAACTCTATAGCCTTGTCAGCGAACTTTCCCTTCATAAAGGGATAACCGATATCTTCTTACTGAAATACGACCTGGATAACTTAAGAGCGCTGATACAGGCAAAACTAACCGGATATGTGGAAAGGGCAGAGTTTATTGAACTCGGAATCTTTAAAATAGATATTCTGAAGGAGTGTTTAAATAAGAACGATTTTAGAATCCTTGGAGAAGAGGTAGAAAATTTTGCGCTCGAGATACTGAAGTCAAAACCCACTGCCAGAGACTTAGAAGTAGCATTTTCGAAATTTTACATAACCTTATTAAAAGACGCTCTTGTAAAAACAAAAAGCCCTTTCCTTTTGCATATATCAAGGGTTATGACAGACCTTCTTAACATAAAAATTTTAATCCGAGCCAACAGGTTTTTATTAAAGGAAAATTTAGAAATAGATTTTCTTGGGGGCGGTTATCTCGGAGAGGATTTTTTGAGGGCGCTGCTTTCTAAAGAGACTCCTGTTTTAACAAATGAGTTTTCGCGTACAGCTTATAATGAGCTTGTAAAAAAATTGCTGGGGCAGAAAGAGATGTCCTTTAAGAATTTAGATGTTTTGATAGATGATTACCTGATGAACATAATAAAAGAAGCGAAGTTTTTTAACTTCGGGATAGAGCCGCTTATCGGCTATATATTTGCAAAGGAATACGAGGTAAGACACTTAAGGAAGATTTTAGCGGGAAAGATATATAACGTTGAAAATGAATTTATCAAAAATTCTTCAGAGGAAGTATATGTCTGACGTAGCATTAATAGGGCAAAAGGACCTTGTTTCGTTATTCGCCATAGCAGGCATAGATATCTTTGGCATAAAGGATGTCAAGGATTCGGAGATTGTTTTAAGGGAGGTCTGCGAAAAGGATTATTCAATAGTTCTGATTACAGAATCAGTTGCCACAAATCTTATTGAGTATATAAACAGGATAAACTTAGAAGGAAAAATCTATATTATGGTAATAGCCGACCATACTCAAAAAGAGGATATATCAAGACAGCTCTTAAAACGCTCAGTTGAAAAGGCAGTAGGAGCAGATATTTTATTCAGGGAGTGATGTTATGGACACAGGCAGGATTATAAAGGTTTCAGGGCCATTAGTTTTAGCTGACAAGATGCAGAATGCCAGAATGTATGATGTAGTCAGGGTGAGCGATAAAAAGCTTATCGGCGAGATTATAGAGTTAAAGGCGGATGTTGCCTCAATACAGGTTTACGAGGAAACCGACGGGCTCGGGCCGGGAGAGCCCGTATATCTGACAAACGAGCCCTTAAGCGTTGAACTTGGGCCAGGTCTTATTGAGTCAATCTATGACGGAATTCAAAGGCCGCTTGATGTTATAAGGGAAAAAACCGGGGACAGGATTGCCCGCGGAGTGGACATCCCTGCCCTAAAGAGAGGTAAGAGATGGCATTTTAAACCGCTTGTTAAAAAAGGCGATAAGGTTGCTGAGGGAGATATCTTAGGTGAAGTTAAAGAAACCACGCTTATTCTACATAAGATACTTGTTCCTGTCGGGATAAACGGGATTATAGAGGATATTTTTGAAGGGGATTTTATTGTAACCGAGACCATATGTAAGATTAAAACAGAAGAAACTGTTAAGGATATAACAATGCTAAAGAGATGGCCTGTCAGGACTCCCAGGCCATATAAAGAAAAACTTATACCAAAGGATATTCTGCTCACCGGCCAGAGAATAATTGATACATTCTTTCCTGTTGCGAAGGGCGGAACTGCGTGTATACCGGGGCCGTTTGGCTCAGGCAAAACCGTAGTCGAACATCAACTTGCAAAATGGTCTGACGCAGAGGTGGTAGTTTATATAGGATGCGGCGAGCGCGGCAATGAGATGACAGATGTCCTGATGGAATTCCCACATCTAAAAGACCCGCGCTCCGGAGAGCCCCTTTTAAAAAGGACGGTGCTGATTGCTAATACCTCAAATATGCCGGTTGCTGCAAGAGAGGCGAGTATTTATACAGGGATAACCATAGCGGAGTATTTCAGGGATATGGGCTATAGCGTTGCCGTTATGGCAGACTCTACCTCTCGTTGGGCTGAGGCGCTCAGGGAAATATCAGGCAGGCTTGAAGAAATGCCCGGGGAAGAGGGCTATCCCGCGTATTTAGGCTTCAGGGTAGCAGAGTTTTACGAGAGGGCAGGAAAGGTTATGTGCCTCGGAAAAGATACAAGAGAAGGCGCTTTAAGTGTTGTGGGCGCTGTGTCTCCTCCGGGCGGAGATTTATCAGACCCTGTTGTTCAGGCAACCCTAAGGGTTGTCAAGGTATTCTGGGGGCTTGAGGATAAGCTTGCATATAAAAGGCATTTTCCGGCAATAAACTGGCTTATGAGTTATTCCCTGTATCATGATAATATAGAGGCATTCATAAAGAAAAATGTTTCAGAGGATTTTATAGAGCTTAGAAAGACCGCAATGAAACTGCTTCAGGAGGAATCAGAGCTTGAGGAGATAGCCCGTCTTGTCGGGGTTGAATCCCTCTCTGAGCACGATAGGTTAATCCTTGAGGCAGCGCGTTCAATAAGAGAGGATTTCCTTCATCAGCACGCCTTTCACGAGGTAGATACCTATAGTTCTTTTATGAAGCAGTATAAGATGTTAAAACTTATTATAAGGTACTTTGTTGAAGCGAAAAAGGCATTGGAAAAAGGCATGGCATTTAAGGAGCTTGCTAATCTAAAAGTAAGAGAGGACATTGCAAGGGCAAAATATATAGACGAAAAGGAAATAGATAAGATTGATAAGATTCAGGAAACCTTAGTAAAAGAGATAGAATCTAAAATTACGCTTAAATAAGAACCATTTAATTTGATTACACAGATTTTTAGAAGAGATTACAGAGATTTTCTCATCGAGGTTTTTCGCCACAATACTTGGCGAATCCACCATGCTTTGTGGCGGAAATCGGTGTAATCTGAATTTTAATCGCCGTAATCGCAAAAACTATACTTTTAAACTTGTTTCCGGAGGAGTAGATGCTTAAGGAATATCTGACAATTTCAAGTATCGTAGGCCCGCTTGTATTTGTTGAGAAGATAGAGGATGTGAAATACGGAGAGATCGCCCAGATTGAATTTGGCGATGGAAATATAAGGATGGGTAAAGTCCTTGAGGTTTCAACCGATATGGCTTTGGTTCAGGTATTTGAGGGAACTCGCGGGATAGACGTATTTAAAAGCAAGGTAAGATTTTTAGGAAAAGGCATAGAGCTTGCCGTATCAATTGATATGGTGGGAAGGGTTTTTGACGGCTTCGGAAGGCCGAAAGACGGCGGCCCAAGGATACTTCCTGAGCAAAACCTTGATATAAACGGAAATCCGTTAAATCCGTTTGCGAGAGACTATCCGGCTGAATTCATCCAGACAGGTATTTCTGCAATAGACGGCCTTAATACCCTTGTCAGGGGCCAGAAGCTTCCGATATTCTCCGGCTCAGGCCTTCCACATTCAAGGGTTGCAGCGCAGATTGCACGGCAATCCAAGGTTCTAGAGAAGAGAAACCTGTCCGCCGTAGCTTTAGCGAAGGAGGAAGCCAAGGAGGGCGTAGGCGGATTTGCGGTTGTATTCGGCGCAATGGGTATAACCTTTGAGGAGGCAGAGTTTTTTGTAAATGATTTTAAGGATACAGGCGCTATAGAAAGGGCGGTTCTTTTTATGAACCTTGCGGATGAGCCGGCGATTGAGAGGATAGCAACTCCGAGAATGGCTTTAACCTGCGCAGAGTATTTAGCATTTAGCAAGGATATGCACGTTTTAGTAATTCTAAGCGATATGACGATGTACTGCGAGGCATTAAGAGAGGTCTCTGCCGCAAGAAAGGAAATTCCCGGAAGGCGTGGCTATCCCGGCTATCTCTATACAGACCTTGCGACCATTTATGAGAGGGCAGGGAAAATCAGAGAAAAGGCCGGCTCTATAACGCTTATTCCGGTTATTTCAATGCCCGAGGATGATAAGACCCATCCTATACCCGATTTAACGGGATATATCACAGAAGGACAGATTATTTTATCAAGAGAACTCCACAGAAAAGGCATATACCCGCCTATCGACGTTTTGCCGTCGTTGTCGCGATTAAAGGACAAGGGAATAGGAAAGGATAAAACAAGGGAAGACCACTCGGATGTCTTAAACCAGCTTTTCGCCTGCTACGCGCGCGGCCGCGAGGCAAAGGAACTTGCGGTTATACTCGGCGAGGCAGCCTTAAGCGACACAGACAAATTATATTCAAAATTTGCGGATGAATTCGAGGATAAATTTTTGCGGCAAGCAGAATACGAAGACAGAACAATAGCCGAAACCCTTGATATCGGCTGGAAACTCCTTTGCCTGTTGCCAAAACAGGAATTAAAGAGGGTAAGGGAAGAGTATCTGAATAAGTATTATAAATAATTTAAAAATCAAAATGCAAAAATTAAAATCACAATCCAAAATTCAAAATTTTTTAAAACATTTTTGGATTTAATATGAGATTATCCGTTAACGCTACCAGAATGGAGCTTTTAAGATTAAGGAAAAGGCTTAATCTTGCAAGGCGCGGCCATAAACTGCTCAGGGATAAACAGGAAGAGCTTATGAGGAGGTTTCTCGGGTATCTTAATGAGCTTAAGACTCTAAGAGTAGGGCTTAAAAATAACCTCGCAGAATTATTTAAAAAGGCAGTTTATATCAGAGTGAATATGCCCGATTATAAGCTAAATAATATAGAACTGCTCCAGAGAGATAAACTTACCATTAAAAAAACAGAAAACAGGATTATGAATATAAGGGCGCCACGTTTTGAGATCGAGAAACTCCCGAATCCTTATATATACAGCCTTATTGAAACACCCGCTGAAATAGATAGTTTTGCCGGGCTTTTAAAAGAGCTGACCCCGGGGCTTGTAAAGCTTGCAGAACTTGAAGCGACAATTACCCTCCTCTCAGAGGAGCTTGAAAAGACCCGCCGAAGGGTTAATGCCCTTGAATATGTCCTCATCCCGAACCTCATAGACACCATAAAATATATAACGATGAAACTCGCCGAATTCGAACGCTCAAACCTCGTCCGGCTTATGAGGGTGAAAGAACTCGTCGAGAGCAGATAAATTCTCTCCTCAACTAAAAATTATTCTTGACTTTTTTGACCCAATAGGTTAAATTAGTAAGCACAATGATTAAGAGGTTTATTTTCAATAAGTTGCGGGATGAAATTTCTCAGCCTGAAATAGATATTCTCCTGGGGCCTCGGCAGGTTGGGAAGACCACATTGCTAAAGCAGCTTAAGGGGTATGCGGAAAAATCAGGCGCAAACACAGGTTTCTTTGACCTTGAGCAGCCTCAGGTATTAGCCGGGTTTAATCTTACCCCCAAAGGCATTATAGACAAGATTAATCGGGCAGGACGCGTTGTATTCATTGATGAGTTCCAATATATTGAAAATGCCTCAAGAATTTTTAAAGCCATTTTTGATTCAGGTATAAAAACAAAAATTATATGCTCCGGCTCATCCTCTCTTGAGATACATAAACATTTAAAAGAAAGTCTGGCTGGCAGGAGATTTTTATTCCGTATCTATCCTCTACAGTATGCGGAATTAAAAGCCCATTACAAAACATATCCATTTGACAGTTATCTCTGCTATGGCGGGATGCCCGCCTTGACCCATACCGGCTCAACAGAAAGAAAACAGGAGATTTTGGCAGAACTTTTAAGCAGTTATATCTTAAAGGATGTGAAATCGCTGGTTAAGGAAGAAAATATAAAAGCCTTTAACCATTTGGTATATCTGCTTGCAGAAAATCAGGGTTCTGTAATATCTGTCCATTCATTGGCAAATCAGGTTAATCTTAGCTCAAAGGCAGTCAACCGCTATCTTGATATATTAGAAGGAACATATGTCAATTACAGGGTATATAGTTTTTCGACCAATTTAGGTAACGAACTTAAAAAATCCTGCAAGACCTATTTGTATGACCTAGGTATTCGTAATGCCATACTCAAAGACTTTTCTAATTACACTGAGCGTTCAGATAAGGGTGTTATATTAGAAAGTTTTGTGTTCCTTAAGTTAAAAACCATTCTTACGCCCAACATGGAAATGAAATTTTGGCGGACGAAGGATGGAGAAGAGGTAGATTTTATACTTCTAAAAGACCGTAAACCCATCCCCATAGAGGTAAAAAGTAAATTGTCAAATGCAGAACTGCCAAAAGGCCTTAAGAGATTTTTATTAAGATATGGAAGAACAGAGACTGCTTACGTAATAAATGAGTCGTTAAATGATGTAATTCATTACGGCTCCTGTAAAATTAAGTTTGTAACCTTTGAGTCTTTTGAAAAAGAGATAAGCAGAGAAATTTTTTAGAAAACGTATGTTAATTTTTCTTGATAAGAAGTTTATCGTCACCTCTCTTTTTATTTTTTTGATTTTTTCTTATGCTGAGGCTGAGGAAAAAAAGGCAATTTATATTAATGAAAATTGTTTTTATATAGAGATTGCGGATACGCCTAATGAGCGTTCAAGAGGACTGATGTTTAGGACATATATGGCACCCAACGAAGGGATGCTGTTTATCTTTGAGGAAGAGCAAAGGCACCCCTTCTGGATGAAGAATGTTTCTATACCGCTTGATATAATCTGGATTAATAAGGATAAAGAGATAGTTTTTATTGAGAAAAATATACCATTCGCTAACGGAGATAAGTATCCGGTAATTTATCCCGACAGAAAGGCAATGTTTGTCTTGGAACTAAATGCAGGCGTTGCAGATGAAATAGGCCTAAGGCTGGGAGATAAATTAGATTTTTAGATTATAGGCATTTGGGAATAAGCATGCTTAGAGAAAAGATTTGGAGGAATCAAGGTGCGATATGAAAAAATGTCCCTATTGTGCAGAAGAGATACAACTTGATGCAATAAAATGCAGGTACTGCGGAGAATTTCTGGAAAAACCCAAGCAGATTAAATGGTATTTCAGAACCTCCGTATTGATAATCGCTATTCTATCTGTAGGCCCGCTTGCCCTGCCGCTTCTTTGGCTTAATCCGCGTTTTAGTAAAATAAGCAAAATAATAATTACTATAGCCGTTCTTATTCTGACTTATTATTTGATAATTTTGACTGGCAGGGCATTAAAGGAAATATCGAGCTATTACAGGTTGATATTTTAACAATTTTAGGTTATAAATAATATATACCTGTGGAAATATACTGCTAACGGAGTTTGATTGAAAGGAGTAAGATATGTCAGCAAATAATTTATCCGAAAGAAAGAAATCATACAGGGTCTATACCGAAATTCCTCTTACCTGCGAAATCGCTGATCCAAATAATAAAATCATTCGTAAGAAAACCGCCTTGGCTCGTAATATAAGTTCGGAAGATATATATTTTGAAATAGACGAGATATTACCTTTGGGATTAGAGACAGATATTATTTTTCAAATACCAAGAAGCGATAATATAATTAAAGCTAAAATAAAAATATCAAGGATTGAGACAACAGAAAACGAGAATATATTTGGCGCAGGCGCTTATTTTATTGAGATATCCGATAAGAATAAGGAAGAAATAAAACAGTTAGTGGAGCGCCTCGATATATACAAACTCTTAGAATTAGCCATTAAAAAAGGCGCCTCGGATTTACATATATTAGCAAATAAACAACCGGTATTGCGCATACAAGGGGAAGTTGAAGACTTGGATTATGCAAAGTTACATGCTGAAGATATCCCAAATCTTCTTTATAGCATAATGACTAAGCAGCAAATAAAGAAATTTGAGCAGGATAAAGAGATGGATTTTGCAATACAATATGACATGGAAAATAGATTCAGAATTAACCTTCATCAACAACGAGGATTTTTGGAGGCAACCCTAAGGGTAATAAATACAAAAATTTATTCGTTTGAAGATTTAAACCTTCCCGAGGTGGTAAAAGACTTAGCGCGGCAAAAAGAAGGTTTGGTGCTTATTGTCGGTCCTACAGGGTCGGGTAAGACGACTACTATAGCTGCAATGACTGATCTTATAAATCATGAACGAAAAGGTGTAATAATAACCTTAGAGAGACCCATAGAGTATGTGTATTCGAATGTTAATTGCATTATTAAGCAAAGAGAAGTCGGCATAGACACCAGTTCGTTTTCTATAGCCTTAAAGAGCACTCTTCGTCAGGATCCCAATGTCATAATTGTAGGTGAATTAGATGATTTTGAAACTGTCCGAACGGCTATAATTGCTGCTGAAGCAGGACATTTTGTGATCGCATCTTTCCATGCCCCAAATACAGTTCAGGCAATAGATAGACTCACGAGTCTATTTCCATTAGAACACAGAAAGAATATTTTGTTTCAATTATCCAGATGTATTAAAGGCATAATCTGTCAGTTGTTATTACCTGCTAAAAACAGGCGAGATAGGGTTTTGGCAACCGAAATTGTAATCGTTAATGATGCCGTAAGAAATATAATCCGCAATGATGAGTTATTTCAAATACCAACAATTATTCAAACTGGCGGTGCACTTAGAATGCAGTCTATGCAACAATCAATCAGAAGATATTTAGATATGGGTATTATTGACACACAGACTGCGATTGAACATTCGGAAGAATTCAACCGTTAGGTGTATTGAGGTATAATTTTTAAAGCCAAGAGAGAAATTTATCACCAGAAAACAAAATTAATGGATAAAATCTATCACCTTATTTTAATCCTCTCTGATAGTATGATGCAAATTTAATCCGGATATGGAAAAGGTAAAGAAGATTTTAATTATATCGTCGGATAAGAACCTAAGGGATGTCCTAAATTTCTGTTTTGATGGCTGGGGATACGAGGTTTTTCTTGAGGATACGTTAAGCCGTGACATAACGCACATAAAAAAGATATCCCCTGATATCATTGTTATAGATGTGCATTCCGCGCATAAATCCCAGCTTGAGATATGCCGCCTTTTAAAGGACGACTTTTTAACCGCCTCCATACCCGTAATTATTCTGATTAATAAGAGCCAGTTGAAATCCCAGCTTCTAAATCTTAAGCGCGGGGTGGATGATTATCTTATAAAACCTCCTGACCCGTTAGACCTTCGCATAAGGGTAGAGATGGCCATAAGGAGGTCGCAATACAATTTCTACGCCTGCCCCTCAACAGGCCTTCCGGGTGGAAGGATAGTAGAGGAGGTTATAAAGGATAGAATTATAGGCGGAAAGCCCTTTTCCTTCGGCTATTTAGACATAGATAACTTTAAATTCTTTAACGATGTCTATAGTTACATCAAGGGCGACAGGGTTATAATGCAGACCGCATATATGCTTTACACCATTATAAAGAAATTCGGGAATAACGATGATTTTATAGGTCATATCGGCGGAGATGATTTCGTGTTCGTTACAACGCCTGAGAGATACAAGGAAATCTGCCATAATTTCATACTTATGTTTGATAAGATTATCCCTTTTCATTATAACCGAGAGGATAGAGCGCAGGGGTTCATAATGGCAAAAGACAGGACCCGCAAACTGAATAAGATTTCCCTGATGAGCATATCGGTTGCCATAGTCAACAAGGACGCTGCCGCCGAATATAAAAGTATACTCGAGATAAACGAGAGAGTGGCAGAGGTAAAAAAATACCTTAAAAATTTAAGCGGCAGCAAATTTATGGCGGATAGGAGAGCCGGGAGAAAAGGTGATTCTTCAGAACCGAATATCTATAAGAGGGAAGATTTTTTAAAGATAGGCTATAAACCCATCGGCCAGATTTTGCTTGATAAAAATCTCGTTTCAGAGGAACAGCTTGATGAAGCATTGAGCACCCACTGGAAAAAAGGTATAATCTTCGGCGAGATTCTTAAGGAACTCGGGTTTATAAAGGAAGAAGAATTAACAGGGATGTTAGATTTCCAGAGGTCCATTATATCTAATGCCGATATGCAAAATCCAGAGGTTTTTCCCTCCAATACGAAAAAGTAGGCAAGGCATATCCAAGAGTTGTTGTATTCAAGGTATAAAAATTTTAACCCAAAATTTGCATTGGAAATCAAAAGGATTTATAATTGAAGGAAATACTTAAGTTATGCTAATATCATTGGT
>CAZDNS010000059.1:0-11252 GCA_964506845.1 uncultured Planctomycetia bacterium
AAGAACAGTTGTTGCTTGCTACTAAAATCTAGCTTGACTAATGGGGAGCATTACAATAAATTCCTAATGCCCAAATTTCCAATTTATAAGCTGTTTTGTAATTGGGTCATTGAGTCATTTAAGGAATTGAACATTCATTCGACATTCGTCATTGGGAAATTCGACATTAAACCTGGCTTGAAACAAGAATTAGCTATAAACTTTACCAAGGAGAGATAGTTCTTAAATTGGCTAAAAGAGGAATTAGATGCCCATAGAAAGAAAAAATTATGGAAAGATACAGGAAGTATTAGACCTGCCATACCTTATAGAGGTGCAAAGAAGTTCCTACGAAGAGTTCCTTCAGCAGGAGATTAAGCCGAACAAAAGAACTGATGTAGGTTTGCAGGCGGTTTTCAATGAAGTCTTTCCTATCGAGAGTTTCGACAAGAATTCAAGGATTGAGTTTGTCAGTTATTCCCTGGGAAAGCCAAAATACGATATCCCGGAATGTCAGCGCCGGGGAATGACGTATGCCGCAAGCCTTAAGATTAAAATAAGATTAATTACCCAGAAGGATACCAGAGAACAGGATGTGTATCTATGCGAACTGCCTCTTATGACAGACACAGGCACCTTCGTAATAAACGGCGATGAACGGGTAGTGGTTAACCAACTCCACCGTTCGCCCGGCGTATCCTTCGAGGAAGAGATGCATCCTACCGGCAATAAACTTTTTTCTGCAAGGGTTATACCCTATAGAGGGGCATGGATAGAATTTGAGATGGATATAACAGATGTTATATACGCCTTTGTGGATAGGCATAGAAGGCTTTTGGTTACCACCCTGCTCAGGGCATTAGGCTATTCTTCTAACAAGGAAATACTCGAGCAGTTTTATCCTCTCAATAAGATAAAGCTTGTTGACCGCGCAAGCCTTAAAGATTTGATGGGTAAGGTCCTCTCAGGCGATGTTATTGACGAAAACACCCATGTGGTTATTGCCCAGGGCTCGCAGAGGATAACCAAAGAGGTTTTTGACAGACTTCTTGAAAGCGAAATTAAGAGCGTTGAAGTGTTTAACGCGGATTCAAACGAAATCATAAATACCCTTAATAAGGACCGCACAAAATCAAGCCAAGAGGCAGTAATAGACCTGTTTAAAAGGATAAGGCCGGGAGACCCTGTAACAGCTGAAAATGCAGAGGCTCTTGTGCACAGACTTTTCTTCGATAGAAGAAGATATGATCTTGGCAGAGTAGGAAGGTTTATCCTTAACAGGAAACTCGAGATGGATACAAGCTTGGAAGAAAGAATTATCACCAAGGAAACAATCGTAAAGGTACTGAAGTACCTCCTTAATTTAAAAAAGGGTATCGGTCAGGTAGATGATATCGACCACCTGGGAAACAGAAGGGTGAGAACAATAGGTGAGCTTTTGCAGAATCAATTTAGAATTGCCCTTGCCAGATTAGAACGCACAACAAAAGAGAGAATGAGCCTTTACGAATTAGAAAATATTATGCCCCATAGCCTGATAAATTCAAAACTTGTCTCAAGCTTAGTTAAGGATTTCTTCGGCAGAAGCCAGCTCTCCCAGTTTATGGACCAGACCAACCCCCTTGCAGAGCTTACGCATAAAAGAAGGCTAAGCGCGCTTGGTCCCGGCGGTTTAAGCCGTGAAAGGGCAGGATTTGAGGTGCGGGACGTCCACCATTCCCATTATGGAAGGATATGCCCTATCGAAACCCCTGAAGGTCCAAACATAGGTCTTATTGCCTCTCTCAGCTCATACGCGAGGGTGAACGAATTCGGATTTATCGAGACGCCTTACAGGAAAGCGGAAAAGGGAAAGGTTACAGACAGGATAGAATATCTCTCCGCCGATATTGAAGACCAGTTTTTTATTGCGCAGGCAAACGAGCCGATAGACAAAAGAGGCCATTTTGTAAATGAGTTTATTTCCTGCAGGCACAAAGGCGATTTTCCAAAGGTTCCGAGAGACAGAATTGATTACATGGATGTTTCTCCGAACCAGCTTGTGAGTATTGCGGCAGGTCTTATACCATTCTTAGAACACGATGACGCAAACCGAGCGCTTATGGGCTCCAATATGCAAAGACAAGCAGTGCCCTTATTAACTACTGAGGCTCCGCTTATAGGCACAGGAGTCGAATATAGAACTGCAAAGGACTCAGGAAGCGTTGTGGTGGCTGAAAATGCCGGAACGGTAACATACGTGGATGGCAGAGAAATCGTGATAGACAAAACAGACGTATATAAATTGAGAAAATTTGCAAGAAGCAATGCCTCTACCTGCGTAAATCAGAGACCGATAGTTTCCTTGCAAGACAAGGTTAAAAAAGGCGATGTGATTGCCGATGGCCCGGCGACAAAGGACGGAGAGCTGGCTATGGGCAGGAATGTCTTGGTTTGTTTTATGCCCTGGCGAGGGTACAATTTTGAGGATGCCATCCTTATTAGTGAAAAATTAGTTAAAGAGGATATGTACACCTCTATCCACATTGAGGAATTTGAGATAGAAGCAAGAGATACCAGGCTCGGAAACGAGGAAATAACAAGGGATATCCCAAATGTGGGCGAGGATGCCCTTAAAAATCTCGATGAAAATGGAATTGTAAGTATTGGCGCCGAGGTAGGACCCGGCGATATTTTGGTGGGAAAGGTATCGCCCAAGAGCGAAACCGAGCTTTCTCCGGAGGAGAGGCTGCTAAGAGCCATATTCGGAGAAAAGGCAGGAGATGTAAGGGATGCCTCTCTTACCGTGCCCCCGGGAGTGGAGGGCATAGTGGTTGAGGTAAATGTATTTTCACGAAAATCACCGCGTTCAAAGAGCAAGGAAGAATTACAGAAAGAGCAGAATGAATCTGCCAAAGTCAAGAAGTTTTATACCGAACAGATCCAGGAACTTAAGAAAGAACTGACGCACAAACTTTCGAAATTGCTTATAGGAAAAAAACTTTCCAGTTCCCTTAACGATGCGGAAACCGATAAGGTGCTTATCGGCGCAAACAAAACTATTAAAAAATCCGATATAAGTAAATTAGATAAATGTGCTCTTAACGACATAAGCATAGAGGATAATCCTGAGCTTGAAGAGAATTTAAAAAAACTAATAAGAGTTTTAAATATACAATCTAATGAGCTCTCATATGAGATGGATAGGGAGCTTGAAAGGATTAAGAGGGGCGATGAGCTTCCCGCAGGCGTGTTAAAAAAGATAGTTGTATATGTTGCAAGTAAAAGGAGACTTTCTGTGGGAGACAAGATTGCCGGAAGACACGGGAACAAAGGGGTCATAGCAAAGATACTCCCTGAAGAGGATATGCCCTTTTTGCCTGACGGCACGCCTATCGAAATTGTTTTAAATCCGCTCGGAGTCCCCTCCAGGATGAATGTGGGTCAGATTCTAGAGACCCATCTTGGCTGGGCGGCCAGGGCCTTAGGGTTTTATGTCTCTTCCCCGGTTTTTAACGGCGCAAAAGAGATTGAGATAAAGGAAGAGATGCGCAAAGCCGGCCTTCCAGTAGACGGAAAGATAACACTTCGCGATGGATTTAGCGGGAATTATTTCGACCAGAAGGTTTCAGTGGGATACATATATATGATGAAGTTAGCCCATCTGGTGGATGATAAAATACATGCCCGTTCAATAGGTCCCTACTCGCTTGTTACCCAACAGCCATTGGGCGGAAAGGCGCAGTTCGGCGGCCAGAGATTTGGCGAGATGGAGGTGTGGGCACTTGAGGCATACGGCGCAGCCCACACCCTTCAGGAGCTTTTGACAGTAAAGAGCGACGACGTATCCGGAAGGACAAAGATATATGAATCGATTGTCAAGGGAGAGCATTCGCTTTTACCGGGGACTCCGGAATCCTTTAACGTTCTCGTAAAGGAATTGCAGAGTCTCGCCTTAGATGTGAGGCTTGAGAAAAAGAAAGATATCAGCGTCTCGAAAGGATAATGAAATGGCCAAGGTAAGGACTGAGAATTTAAAGGTCAGAGTCAAGGAAAAGGTTAAGGTAAGAGAACCAATACCATCCCCTTTTAAGGAAGAGCCGAAAGAGGCAAATGTTTTCGACGCCATATCCATAAAGGTGGCCTCTCCTGAGGTTATAAAATCTTGGTCAAGGGGAGAGGTAAAGAAACCAGAGACTATAAATTACCGGACGTTCAAACCTGAGAAAAACGGGCTTTTCTGCGAGAAGATTTTTGGCCCGAGCAAAGACTGGGAATGCGCCTGCGGAAAATATAAACGCATCAAATACAAGGGAGTTGTATGCGACAGGTGCGGGGTTGAAATCACGCTTTCCAAGGTAAGACGGGAGAGGATGGGGCACATTGAACTTGCCGCCCCGGTTTCTCATATATGGTTTTTTAAGGCAGTGCCGAGCAAGATATGCAATCTCTTGGACTTAAGTTTAAGAGACGCGGAAAAGGTCCTGTATTATGAGGAGTATATAGTCATTGATCCACAAGAGACGCCCCTTAAGAAAAAGGAACTGCTTACAGAGGAAAAGTATGAGGAAAACCTTAAGAAATTCGATAATAAGTTTGTTGCCAAGATGGGGGCAGAGGCAATTAAGGAATTATTAAAACAGCTTGACCTGGATAAATCTGCCTCTGAATTGCACAGGCAGCTTAAAACTACCAAGGCAGAACAGGTTCAGAAGAAGATTGCAAAGACCCTTAAGATAATAGAGGCATTTAAAAAATCCGGCAATAAGCCTGAGTGGATAATTATGGACGTAATACCTGTTATACCGCCGGATCTAAGACCCCTTGTCCCGTTAGATGGCGGCAGATTTGCCACCAGCGATTTAAATGACCTGTACCGAAGGGTGATAAATCGGAATAACAGACTTAAAAAGCTTATTGAACTAAATGCCCCTGAGGTTATTATCCGAAATGAAAAGCGGATGCTTCAGGAGGCAGTGGATGCCCTGTTCGATAACGGAAGGCATGGAAGGCCGGTTGTAGGTCCTGGAAACAGGCCGTTAAAATCGCTGAGCGATATGCTAAAGGGAAAACAGGGCAGGTTCCGGCAGAATCTCCTGGGTAAAAGGGTGGATTATTCCGGAAGGTCTGTAATCGTAATAGGCCCGGAGCTTAAACTCTCTAATTGCGGCCTTCCTAAAAAGATGGCGCTTGAGCTCTTTGAGCCATTTATAATTAGAAAATTAAAAGAAAAGGGGCTTGTGCATACCATAAAGAGTGCCAAGCGTATGGTAGAAAAGACAAAACTTGAAGTCTGGGATATCCTTGACGAGATTATAAAAGACCATCCAATACTTTTAAATAGGGCACCTACCCTGCACAGATTGGGAATTCAGGCATTTGAACCTATCCTTGTAGAGGGAAAGGCGATAAAGATACATCCCCTGGTTTGCACTGCATTTAATGCAGATTTTGACGGAGACCAGATGGCAGTGCATGTCCCCCTGTCAATGGAGTCCCTGATGGAGTCTAAGCTTATTATGATGGCGACAAATAACCTGTTCTCTCCTGCGGATGGAAGGCCCATAGTGGTTCCCTCTCAGGATATAGTATTAGGGTGCAATTATCTGACAAAGGAAATACCGGGCGCCAAAGGCGAGAATAAGATTTTCTCAAGTACTGATGAGGTCATATTAGCCTATAGCGACGAAGAGGTTACTAAGCATGCAAGGATAAAGGTAAGGATGGACGGCTTGCTTATAGATACCACCGTAGGCAGGGTAATATTCAATGAGATTTTGCCAGAAGGGATGGATTTTATAAACGAGGAGCTCAGTAAATCCAAAATCGGAGATATAATCTCGCGTATCTATAATAAATACGGCCATCAGAAAACAGTGGAATTCCTGGATAAGGTAAAGACACTTGGTTTTGAAGAGGCTACACTAGGCGGGATTTCAATAGCTATCGGCGATATGCAAATCCCCTCGCAAAAAGATAAGGTATTGGCCCTTGCAAAGCGTGAGGTTGAGCTCGTGGAAGAACAATACCGACAAGGGGTTATAACAGAGGGCGAACGATATAATAAGGTTATTGATATATGGACGAGAACAACTGATACCGTATCGGATATGTTATTCAGGGAACTGGACCCCCTTAATCCGATATTTATGATGGCCGACTCCGGCGCAAGGGGTTCCAGGCCCCAGATAAGACAGCTTGCCGGTATGCGCGGTCTTATGGCAAAACCCTCCGGGGAAATAATAGAAAGCCCGATAACCGCTAATTTCAGGGAAGGCCTGACAGTCCTTGAATACTTTATATCTACGCACGGCGCAAGAAAGGGTCTGGCTGATACAGCCTTAAAGACAGCGGATTCAGGCTATTTAACCCGAAGGCTTGTGGATGTAGCCCAGGACGTGATAGTAACTGAAAAAGACTGCGGTACCCTTAACGGAATTTTTGTCAGCGCAATCATTGAGGGTGATGAGATTGTGGTCAGCCTTAAGGATAGGGTTGTGGGAAGGGTTGCACTGGACAATATAGTGGATATAATAACCGATAGTGTAATCGTTGAAGCCAACCAGGAAATAACCGAGGAAAAGGCAGAAGAAATTGAAAAGGTAGGCATTGAAACCATAAAAATCAGGAGCGTCTTAACCTGCGAGTCCAAGCGCGGCGTATGCGCCATGTGTTATGGCATAAATCTCGCAACAAGAAGGCTTGTAGAACTGGGCGAGGCAGTCGGCATAATTGCCGCACAGAGCATAGGTGAACCAGGTACCCAGCTTACCATGAGAACCTTTCACATAGGAGGAACAGCGAGCAGAATAGTCGAGCAGTCGTTCATAAAAACAAAGAACGACGGATTTGTGAAGTATCACAACCTGAAAACAGTCAAAACAAAAACAGAAGAGATAGTGGTTCTAAACAGAAACGGACAGATAAGCATTAATGATGAATCAGGAAGGGAGTTAGAGCGTTATACCGTTCCCCAGGGAGCCATACTTCAAAAAGAGGAAAATCAAAAGATTTCTAAAGAGGAACTCCTCGTAAAATGGGACCCATATACCTCTCCTATTCTAACAGAGGTCAGCGGGAGGGTAAGATACGAGGATATAAAAGAAGGCGTAACCATGCGCGAGGAACTGGACGAGCAGACAGGCGTTACCGAACGCGTAATAATGGAGCATAAAACTGAATACCATCCCCAGATAATAATATTTAATAAAAACGATGAGATAGTAGCTATATATCCGATACCCTCTGGCGCTCATATAGTTGTTAAGGACAACCAGAATGTAGAAGCCGGTGGCCTTCTTGCGAAAACCCCTCGAAAGATAACCAAGACAAGGGATATCACAGGAGGACTGCCGCGCGTTGCAGAGCTGTTTGAAGCGAGGCGGCCCAAAGACCCTGCCATAATCAGCGAGATAGACGGCACAGTGGAATTCGGCACAACCAAAAAAGGACAGCGCAGGGTAGTAATAACAAGTGCAACAGGAATGCTCAAGGAATATGCTATACCGCCGGGCAAGCATTTGAATGTTTATAAAGGTGACCGCGTGATTGCGGGCCAGCAACTCATAGACGGGCCTATAGTACTTCAGGATGTATTAAGGGTATCGGGTGATAAGAAATTGCAGGAGTATTTAGTAAACGAGGTCCAGGCGGTTTACAGATTGCAGGGTGTAAGGATTAATGACAAACACATAGAAGTAATAGTAAGGCAGATGCTGAGAAAGGTGTTGATTGAGGAGCCGGGAGATACGAATTTTTTGGTCGGCATGCAGATAGACAAGTTTAAGTTTCTTGAAGAAAACCAGAAGGTTTTAAAGAAAAAGGGTAAACCGGCTAAAGCAAATCCCCTGCTTTTGGGAATAACCAAGGCATCCCTTACTACCGAGAGTTTTATCTCTGCAGCCAGTTTCCAGGAGACCACGCGGGTGCTCGCGGATGCTGCTGCAAGCGGAAAGCGCGATGAGCTTGTCGGTTTAAAGGAAAACGTGATTATGGGGCACCTGATTCCCGCAGGAACGGGTTTTCCTGCTCACAGAGAGATTGAGGTAGTAAAAGTCGAATGAAGTCATAACTTATGGAGCGATAGCTATGCCTACAATAGCTCAATTGATAAGACAGGGCAGAAAGCAGATTAAGAAAAAGCCAAAGTATCCTGCGCTTAAGGGCTGTCCGCAGAAACGAGGCGTATGTCTTCAGGTTAGAACTATGACGCCCAAAAAACCCAATTCTGCACTCAGAAAGATAGCCAGGGTGAGGCTTACTAATGGTATTGAGGTAACTGCCTACATCCCGGGCGAGGGCCATAATCTGCAGGAGCATTCGATTGTTTTGGTGCGCGGCGGAAGGGTGAAAGACCTTCCGGGCGTGCGTTATCATATTATTAGAGGAACCCTTGATACCCAGGGGGTAGCAAATCGCAAGAAAAGCCGCTCAAAATATGGCGCAAAACGACCCAAAGAGTAAATGAAGACACAACTTATGGAATGTAATGACATAAGTTGTATGTCTGAATTTACCCTTGACATCGAAGATGTCAAGGGTCCAACTCGCACAGCAACTTATGTTTACTTTGTTCCATAAGTTGCGTGCTCATAGGAGAATAGATGCGTAGAAAAAGGGCTGAAAAAAGAGAGATTTTACCTGACACAAAATTCAACAACAAGCTTGTTTCCAAATTTATAAATGTACTTATGCTAAAGGGCAAAAAGGCTGTTGCCCAGGGGATATTATACGGCGCCTTTGATATACTGAAAGAAAAAACGGGTAAAACTGACCCTGTAGAGGTTTTTCAAAAAGCGGTGGATAATGTAAGACCGCTGCTGGAGTTAAAATCAAGACAGGTTGGCGGCGCCACCTATCAGGTTCCTATTGAGGTTAAATCTGAGCGGGGCATAAATATTGCGCTAAGGTGGCTCAGGAATTTCGCCAAACAGCGCAAGGGTAAGTCTATGGAAGAAAAACTTGCTGTTGAATTGCTGGACGCTTATAAAGGAGAAGGTTCAGCAGTAAAGAAGAAGGAAGACACCCATAAGATGGCAGAGGCAAATAAGGCGTTCAGTCATTTCAGATGGTAACTCTTATTGATATGGAATTAGACCTTAGGAAAACCAGAAATATCGGCATAATGGCTCATATAGATGCGGGCAAAACCACTACTACTGAGCGTATTCTTTTCTTCTCCGGAAGAATACACCGTATAGGCGAAGTGGACGAGGGCACTGCTACTATGGACTGGATGGAACAGGAGCAGGAAAGGGGAATAACTATAACCTCTGCCAGCACAACCAGTTTTTGGAAAGACTACAGAATAAACATAATTGATACCCCCGGGCATATTGATTTTACAGTTGAGGTGGAGAGGTCTTTAAGGGTTCTTGACGCTGGTATAGTATTATTCTGTGCTGTGGGAGGGGTTGAACCGCAGTCTGAGACAGTATGGAGGCAGGCAGATAGATATCAGGTGCCGAGAATTGCCTATATAAATAAGATGGATAGGACCGGCGCCGATTTCTTCGGAACCCTGAAACAGATGAGAGAAAGGCTTAATCCTAATTCCACAGCCATTCAGCTCCCGATAGGCCAGGAGGATAGTTTTATCGGTATGGTGGATTTGATAAAGATGAAGGCTATAGTTTTTCATGAGGAAGGAAGAGAACTTCACGCTATAGAAGAGGATATCCCTGCTGATTTAGCGTCAATGGCAAAAGAGTATCATAACAAATTAATTGAGAAGCTGGCAGAATTAGACGAGTCTATTATGTCAAAGTTTATCCATAATGAATCAATTACCAAGAAAGAATTGAAAGACTCTATAAGAAAAAACACAATCTCTCTTAATTTTATCCCGGTTTTATGCGGCACCTCCTTAAGAAACAAGGGCGTTCAGCCCCTGCTTGATGCAATATGCGATTACCTGCCCTCTCCGCTTGACATACCAGCGGTAAAAGGACTTAATCCGCGCACACAAAAAGAGGAGATAAGGTACGTAAAGGATTCTGAACCCTTGAGCGCACTGTGTTTTAAAATTATGTCTGACCCGTACGTGGGTAAGCTCAGTTTCTGCAGGGTTTATTCCGGGGTGCTTAAAAGCGGTGAATATGTATATAATGCCAATAAGGATGTAAAGGAAAGGCTCGGAAAGCTGGTTAGGATGCATGCCAATAAGCAGGAGATTGTGGAAGAGATACATGCCGGCGATATCGGAGCCTGCGTTGGTTTTAAAGAGACCAAAACCGGAGACACTATATGCGATTTTAAAAAGCCGATAGTGCTTGAGAGTATGCAGTTTCCCGAACCAGTGATATGGATGTCCATAGAGCCCATTACAAAGGCGGACCAGGAAAAACTGAGCCTTTCCCTTTCCAAACTCCAGGAGGAAGACCCCACATTTAGAGTAAAATATAATGAGGAAACCGCCCAGACTATTATCTCCGGTATGGGCGAATTGCACCTTGAGATTATTGTGGATAGGCTGCTTCGGGAATTCAAGGTCGAGGCAAATATAGGAAAGCCCCATGTGGCCTATAAAGAGACAATATTAAAAAAGACCACCTCTGTTGGAAAGTTCATTCAGCAGACAGGCGGCCGCGGTCAGTACGGACATGTGGTGATTGAGCTCGAACCTGCGGATAAGGCTGCAGGCGTTGTATTTCTAAACCGTATTACAGGAGGGGTTATCCCGCGCGAATTTATTCCTTCGGTAAAAGAGGGAATTATAACGGCAAGCAAGACAGGCGCGTTAGCGGGCTATCCGGTTACGGATGTAACCGTCACCTTGGTTGACGGCTCATTTCATGAAGTAGACTCTTCTGAGATTGCGTTTAAAATTGCGGCCTCAATGGCTTTTTCTGAAGGAGTTAAAAAAGCAAACCCTGCGTTACTTGAGCCTATAATGAACATAGAGGTGTTAGTTCCAGGAGAGTATATGGGGGATGTTATTGCTGATTTAAATTCACGGCGCTGCAAGATAGAGTCAATGCACGAAAAGTTCAGTATAAAAATTATAAAGGGTTTTGTGCCTTTGTCTGAGATGTTCGGATATGCAACAGCGCTTCGGTCCCTTACCCAGGGAAGAGGCGCCTATACGATAGAGCCCTCTTATTATGCAGAGGTTCCCAAGCAGCTCTCAGAGAAGATAATAACCTTAAGTTTGTCAAATACAAAGGGGTAACCGCAGAGGCGCAAAAATGACTTATAAAACACACAATTACACCACAGAGGCGCAAAAAGAAAGACTTCTGCGATTTAGCGATTGCAAATTTTGCGTCTTAGCGATTGCAAAGGAGGCTTCCTAT
>CAZDNS010000060.1:0-11222 GCA_964506845.1 uncultured Planctomycetia bacterium
GACCCTTGACATTTTACTTTAGAAAAGTTGCATCCATAACAAAATGTCAAGGGTTCAATTCGCAGACGTCCAGCCCTTTCATACGGCGGAGAAACGCTACGAAATAAGAAAGAGCTGGACTATAACTTACGTCACTTCATTCCGTAAGTTATCTGCTCATTGAAGGAGGATATATGTTTAAAAGAAAGATTAAACAAAATGTGGAGTATCTTGAAATAAAGGAAAGTATGAAGGGCTCATTAGAATTTAAAAACCCCGTACAGTTACTAATAAGCGGAGATTTTGAGGGAAGCCTATCTATGAAGGGAGCCCTTACTATCAGTGAGAGTGCCTCGGTCAATGCGACCATAGAGGCTGATACTATTCTTATTTTTGGTACTTTTTCCGGAGAGATAACCGCAAATAAAGAAATAAGGCTTATGAAAACCTCTCGCGTAGACGCAACTATAACCACAAGGTCAATTTACATTGAGGAGGGAGCCGTATTTAACGGAACCTGCAAAGTAGTAAAAGAGGAACCTATAGAAGACAGGGAGCCGTCCAGCGAAAAAATATCAAACGATGAATTTTTTGGCATAGAGGCGCTTTCAAATTATCTGGAAATAGACAAAGACGAGCTTATGGATTGGGCGAGGTCAGGCAAGATACCCGCTATCAGCGAACCTGACGGTAGCATAAGATTTAAAAAACAGGATATAGATAAGTGGGTAGAGGATAATATCCTTAGGTAACCCCCATATGGAAAAACTCTTTAATTTAAAGACAGCTTCTGATTATTTAAAAATCTCGCAAAGAAAACTCAAGCGTCTGGTAAAAAAAGGAAGGCTACCGGCGTATAAGATTGGCGGCAGTTACATAAGATTTAAAAAGGAAGACCTTGATAACTTCAAGATAAAAACCCCCGAAAAAGAAACGCGGCCTCTCCTAAGAACGAAAAGGAATAATTCAATCGCTGGTTTATTCGAATCGGCAAAAGATTTTTTCTATTTTAACAGTTTTTATCTAATTTCTATAATCATAGCGGTTATTATGCTTATAATCCTCCTAAGGTTTTAAGAATAGGGCGTCACAAAAGTGCCGCCCTTGATTACGGAGATTAAAAAGCAGATTACGCAGATTAAGACTCTACGAGAAATCGCTGTAATCTTTTTAAAATCGCTGTAATCAACAGCCCGAAACAGAATTTTGTGAAGGGCTATTTTAAGAATGATGACAAAGAAAACAATCGAAAGGCTGCTATCTGATTTTAAGAAAAACAGGCTTTCTAAAAGAGATGTTCTTTGCTGTCTGAAGGATATGCCCTACAAGGATATCAAATTTGCAAGGGTTGATACCCACAGGCTATTAAGGAGGGGTTTTCCGGAGGTCGTCTTTTGTCAGGGAAAAACACCCGAGCAGATTATTAAGATTTTAGAGGTGTTAAACAGGCACGAGCATCCGCTTCTTTTAACCAAACTCAGCAAGGATGTTTTTTTTCTGTTAAAGAAAACCTTTCCTGAGCTTTCGTATAATGAGATATCCCGTATAGCATATCTTAAAACGGAAAAGAAATTTTACTCGCCTTCGCAGAAGAAAAAAGGAGAGGTATTGGTTATAACAGGCGGAACGAGCGATATTCCGGTTGCCGAAGAGGCAGCGCTTACACTTGAGATTATGGGAAATAGCGTAAAGCGGCTTTACGATGTTGGCGTTGCGGGTATTCACAGGCTTTTTGATAAAAAAAGATTTCTGGATAGAGCGAGCGTAATTATAGTGGTGGCGGGTATGGAGGGCGCTCTGGCAAGCGTGGTCTGCGGTATGACTAACAAACCCATTATTGCCGTACCCACAAGCGTAGGCTATGGTTCAAGCTTTAAGGGCCTCTCCGCGCTTTTAACCATGCTTAACAGCTGTTCTCCCGGAATAGCCACCGTCAATATCGATAATGGCTTTGGCGCAGGGTATTTTGCAAACCTCATAAACAAATGAGGGGTCGGGGTATTTTTTATATGTTTCTCCGACCCATCATGAGCAGTCGAACAGACGAAGAAAACTCCCCGACTGCTCAAACAAATAGAGATTAAATCTTGAGACGATTTTTTATCTTTCTGGGTTTATTCTTACTTTCAGGTAGCCTGTTATTTGAAATTATCCTGAGGCTTACCAATTTTAATTTTGAACTTCCCAGCTACCTCGTATTTGCAAAAGAAACTAATTTGGCTATTCAATCAGGCGGATATCTGAAAGACGATTTTCTGTTCTGGAGGAATGTTCCCTTAAAAGGGGACATAAATTCGCTGGGATTAAGAGGGCCTGAATTAAAAAATACGAGCGCACTGCGTATTCTGTGTCTTGGCGACTCCTGCACATTTGGCGCTGGTATTTCATATGAGGAAACCTATCCGTATAAATTAGAGACCCTGCTTAAAGAGCATAAAAGAATAAATGCCGAGGTTATAAATGCAGGCGTGCCGAATTACTCCTCATTTCAGGGATTAAGATTTTTTAAAAGAGACCTTATAAAACTTAAACCAGATATAGTTATTGCGGAATTCGGGATAATAGACCAGGGATACTGTTATTTTTATAGTGACAGCGAGCAAAGAAAGACAGGAAGATTCTATGAATTCTGCAGAGGCAGTCTAAATAAATTAAAGGCTATTCAGTTTATATACAAAGGTATTATATCTCGTACTAAAGGTATAGACATTAAGAATTATCCTATGCTAAAACCGCGGGTTTTAGCGCGAGAGTTTTATTTAAACTTAAGAGAATTAGCAGCGATTTCAGATGAAAAGGGCATCAGGATTATATTTTTGAAGCCTGTGCTTTTTGATTTCAAGAAGGGCATTGTAGGCTCTATCGGAAAGGAATACCATTTTCCGGAAGGGTATACTGTTTTAGACTTAGCCGAGGTGTTTAATAAATACCAAAACCCACAGGAGTTTTTTCTAAAGGAAGACTTCTGTCATATGAATTCAAAGGGCAACACGCTCGTGGCAGAGGAAATACTCAAGGTATTAGAGAAAGAAAATTATATGTGATGGCTTTAAAGAAGTTATAAAGACAAATAGGCAGTTCAAACTCAAGATTAATGTCTAATGACGAAATCTTAAATGACGAATAAATGTCAAAATGTCTTAATGTCCAATTTAGGCATTAAAAAATTAGGCATTCATTAGCTTAATTCGTCATTGGGGAATTTGACATTAAACCTAGGTTAAAATGGAAATTAACTGTAGAGTTTATAGATGAGGATTAGTTCTTAAATAAAGTGAACATTCTCTATTTAGATTGTTTTTCTGGGATAAGCGGGGATATGGCGGTCGCTGCCCTGCTTGATATGGGTTTTGATTTAAAATTCCTAAAAAGCGAACTTAGGAAATTGGGTTTAGGGAAACTTGATATCCGGATAAAAAGAGTCAAATGCGGGGATATTTCATCCACCCGATTTTACCTAAAAGAACCTCAAAAAAATACAAATTTCAGAACCAGAAAATATATATTCTCGCTGTTGGAGAGGAGTAGATTGAAAGACGAGGTAAAAACCCTTGCAAGGGAGATTTTTTCAAACCTCTTCAAGGCAGAGTCAAGAGTCCATAATGAACATATAGATAAGATAAGGTTGAATGAGCTTGCGGATATCGATTCTATAGTGGATATTGTTTCCGTCGCTGTTTTAGTAAGAGAATTAAAAGCGGATAGGGTGTATTCTTCAAGGGTTTCTCTTGGCAGGGGGTTTGTTAAAACACGCGACGGGGTGTTGCCTTTGCCTGCGCCTGCAGCATTGGAGTTACTAAAAGATGTGCCTGTATCTATCTTGGAAGAAACATGCGAACTGGTTACTCCTACAGGCGCGAGTATTTTAAAAACCCTGGTGGATAGTTACGATAATGTGCCGGAATTTAAAGTAGAGAGGATTGGTTATGGCGCGGCTTCAGGTAAAAGGCAGGATGGAATACCTAATATGTTAAGGCTAGTGTTTGGCCAGACGCCTGCTAAGCCTTTGTATGATGAGGTTTTTATGGTTGAGGTAAATTTAGACGATATCCTGCCGTTTAATCTGGAATACGTTCTTGATAAGTTGTTAAAGGAGGGCGCCCTGGACGTGTTTATAAGCCCAATTATAATGAAGAAATCGCGGCCGGCGAATTTGCTTTCGGTTATTGTGGAGGAAGGGCTTCTTGACAGGATAGTCAACATCATATTTGAAGAAACGCCTACATTCGGGATAAGGTATTTTAAGGTAAAGAGGAGGAAGTTAGAAAAAAAGACAATACCTATAAGCACTCCCTATGGCAGGGTAAATGTGAAGATAGGAATTCTTGGGGGAAAGATTAAAACAGTTTCTCCTGAATATGAAGACTGTAAAAAACTTGCTACTAGCCTAAATATCCCGTTAAGAAAAATTTATGAGGTTGCTAAGAAAACCTTTACCCCAAAAATTTAAAAAATGCTTAGACGACAACTTATAAAAGAAACCCTTGAGAATCTCGGCGTGCTAACAGAGGAGCAGATCAAGGAGGCGCTGAGGCTTCAAAGGGAATCGCAGATGCGCTTAAGCGAGGTGATGGTGAGGCTCGGTTTTTTAACCAGCGAAAACTTAAGCCCTATACTTAGTTCGCAGCTTGGTATTATTCCATTGACGCTAGAAAACATAGAGATTTCAAACGCTGCCCTGGATAGCATGCCAGCCGGTTTTGCCAGGAGGCACAGGATTATGCCTTTAAATTTTGAACTGGATAGGCTCATCTGCGCAACGGATAATATATTTAACTTTCTTGCCCAGGAAAACATTGAACTTTTTCTGCAGAAGGAGATCTCCCTTATCCTTGTGGCCGAGGATGAACTGAAGATTTATCTTGATAAATATTACGGCTCAAAAAAAGAAGACCTGGATACCATAATTCAGACAATAGATGAATCAGAAATAACAAGGTCAAGAGAGAGCATTCTAACCCCGGAAGAAGAAGCACCCGTTATAAAACTGGTGGGGTTGATTATCCAGGAAGCCTCGCGCAGCAGGGCATCTGACATTCATTTTGAGCCTCTAAAAGACAACTTCAGGGTAAGATACAGGATAGACGGCATCCTGCATGAAGTGCAGGCCCCGCCAAAGAGCCTGCAGAATTCTGTAATAAGCCGGATAAAGATAATGTCAAACCTGGATATAGCCGAGAAACGCCTTCCCCAGGACGGAAGGATGAAGATAAAAGCAGATGACAGAGAGTTGGATTTAAGGGTATCAGTCTTACCGAGCATGTACGGGGAGAGCGTTGTCTTAAGGCTTCTTGACAGGACGGTGCTGCATATAGACCAACTCGGTTTTTCAAAAAAAGACCTTGCTGAGTTTGAACATATAATAGAATTGCCAAACGGGATTATTTTGGTGACAGGACCGACCGGAAGCGGAAAGACCACCACCCTGTATGCCGCATTGAATTATATTAATAAACCGGATAGAAAATTGATAACCATAGAAGACCCGGTTGAATATCAATTACAGGGGGTAAACCAGGTTCAGATAAAACCGCAGGTAGGTTTGACCTTTGCCAGTGGGCTACGTTCTATGTTAAGGCAGGCTCCCGATATATTGATGGTGGGAGAGATAAGGGATTTTGAAACAGCGCAGATAGCCATTCAGGCGGCTTTAACAGGCCACCTTATCTTTAGTACCCTTCACACCAATGATGCGCCAGGAGCCATAACCCGTTTAATTGATATGAGCGTTAAACCCTATCTGGTAGCCTCTACTGTCCAGGCAGTTTTAGCCCAGCGGCTTGTAAGGACCATATGCAAGGAATGCAAAGAGCCTTACTCGCCTACAAAAGAGGAAAAAACGGTTCTTGAGATGGCTGCAGGCGATCTTGACAATATACATTTTTATAAAGGAAAAGGATGTTTTAAATGCGGCCATACAGGATACGTGGGCAGAATAGGAATTTTTGAACTCCTGCTCTTAAATGACGAACTAAGAAGCCTTATCACAGATAAGGCTTCAAGCACCCTCATACGGAACAAAGCCCGGCTTTTCGGCTTTAGAAGCTTGAGAGAGGACGGTATAGAAAAAATAAAAAACGGCATAACCACCACTGAGGAAGTTGTGCGCATAACCCAGCCGGTGGTTATTTAAATAAATTATCTCGCAGATATCGGAAGAATGCGTCAAATAAAGGTTTTGCAATGGTCTCAATTTAAAATAACTATGTCCCCTGCTTAAACATCCTGAAAATTTTCTTAAAATTTTCAGTGTAAGCCGGGGATCAATTCACACATATCACTTAGCTTCGCTGTCGCTCTCTAAGTGATGTGTTCATTGAGGAGGTTAATCATGATTGAAATGAACCAGATACTCGAGTTGTGTGTTAACAAGAATGCCTCTGATATCCATCTTTGCGTAGAAAGACCTCCTGCTCTTCGGATAAATGGCCAACTTGAAGATTTAAGTTATGAATCTCTGACGAGTATTGAGACAGAACGCCTGGCGAAATCAATTACCTCTGATGAACATCAGAACCGTCTGCGCCAGAACGGAACAGTCGAGTTTGGTTTAGCCTTTGGAGATATTGCCAGGTTCAGGGTTTCCATCTATAAGCAGAAAGGGGTGTATGGGTTGTGTCTTAGAATGATACCCTCAAAGCTTTTTACCTTTGAAGAAATAGGCGTCCCCCCAATCATAAAGACACTCCTTCATAAACCCCGTGGCCTTATCCTTGTAACAGGTCCTACGGGAAGCGGAAAGACCACCACCTTAGCCACAATGATAGATTATATAAATATAAACCGCTCCTGTCATATTATCACCATTGAGGACCCGATAGAGTATTATCATACCCACAAAAAATCCATTGTAACCCAGAGAGAGGTAGGCGTGGATGTGCCTTCGTTCTCGGATGCCGTAATCAGATCCCTAAGGCAGAATCCGGATATAATTCTTATAGGAGAGATGAGAGACCTTGCCACGATTGAGGCGGCTATACTTGCCGCTGAAACAGGCCATCTGGTGCTGGCAACCCTGCACACCACCTCTGCAGCAAAGACTGTGGACAGGATAATAGAGGTATTTCCGGCAAACCAGCATGAGCAGATAAGGGTGCAGTTGTCCACCTCCATACTTGCCATAATATGCCAGCAGTTATTGGTGAGGCTAAGCGGCAAGGGGAGAGTAGCCTGTTTTGAGATTATGATTAGCACTGCTTCCATACAAAACCTCATAAGGGAGAGAAAGACCTACAATATAACAAGCGATATTCAGACCGGCGGTAAATACGGTATGAAAACCTTTGATGCCTACCTATCGGATATTTATAAAAAGGGAGAGATAAGTTTTGAGACTGCTATAGAGAAGGCCTTTGACCCGGAGAATTTCAAACTGCAGTTTAAGGAAAGAAGATAAAAGTTTGATATGGAAAAACAGTTAAAGCGCATTCAATTAGGAAGGCTCTTGCTCGAAAAAGGGCTTATAAGCCTAAGCCAGCTTGAAATAGCCCTTGAAGAACAGAAGCAGAGGGGCCAACCGCTTGGCAGAACCCTTATAGAGCTGGGTTTTGTCAAGGAGCAGGACGTATTGAATATATTAGGCATTCAGGCGGGAATAAAATTGGTAAACTTAGACGAACTTGAGGTGCCGCCTGACGTGATTAAAAAGATACCCGTTTCAATCGCGAAGGTTTATGAGGTTATCCCGATAGAATTCAAGGATAGCGTCCTGATAATTGCCATGGTTGACCCGCTGAACGTTAATATAATAGACGACCTTCGGTTTATGCTCGATACTGAAATTAAAAGGGTGTCGGCAACAAGGGAGCAGATTGAAAGAGCGCTTAAAAAATATTATGGCGCACAAGAGGAATCGTTTGAAGACATACTTAGGGATATAGAAAAAACCGCACCGGATATTTCTGCTACAACCTTGAGGAATGTGGTCGACATAGATAAACTTCAGGAGCTTGCCAGTCAGACCCCGGTGGTGAAGCTTTTGAATCTTATCCTACTTGATGCCATAAGGGATAAGGCAACCGATATCCACTTTGAACCTTTTGAAGACGGCCTTAAGGTCAGATACAGAATAGACGGGGTTTTATTTGATGTAATTCAGCCTCCAAAGAGTTTAACCCTTGCGCTAAGCTCCAGGATTAAGGTCATGGCAAACTTAGACATAGCCGAAAACCGCCTTCCACAGGACGGAAGGATTCTAATGGAGCTTGAGGGAAGAGACGTAGACCTTAGGGTTTCTACCCTTCCTATGATTTTCGGCGAAGGGATAGTAATAAGGATCCTCGATAAGGGCGTGGTCGGCCTTTCCCTTAACGAATTAGGCATTGAAGAGGCGACAAGACATTTAATAGAAAAACTTATTAATAAACCTAACGGAATTATACTTGTGACAGGGCCTACGGGGTGTGGAAAGACGACTACCTTATATTCCTGTCTGCGTAGAATAAATGACATAAAATATAAAATTATCACCATAGAGGACCCTGTAGAATATGATATACATGGTATTATTCAGATAGGGATAAGGCCAAAGATAAACCTCACCTTTGCCCAGGCCTTGCGCCACATCTTGAGACATGACCCGGATATAGTAATGGTGGGTGAAATAAGAGACCCGGAGACAGCGCAGATATCCATTCAGGCATCCCTTACAGGCCATCTGGTATTCAGCACCCTTCACACAAACGACGCCCCTGGCGCCATCACAAGGCTTATCGATATGGGCGTAGAGCCGTTTTTAATAAATTCCACCCTTGAGGCGGTATTAGCCCAGCGCCTCGTGAGGGTGATATGTAAAAATTGCAGGGAGGACTATATCCCGCAGGAAGCGATAATAAAGGAACTCGGTTTTGAAGAGAAACTTATAGGAAAAAAATTTTACAGAGGAAAGGGATGCAACCTTTGCAACAATACAGGCTTTAAGGGGCAGACAGGGATATTTGAACTTCTGGTTTTGAATGATGAACTCAGGGCGATGATTATCGAGAAGGTCCAGACGGCAAATTTAAGGAAGCGCGCCTCAAGATACGGTATGAGAACCTTAAGAGAAGAGGGGCTTATTAAAATTTTAAACGGCATAACCACGCCAGATGAAGTTATAAGGGAAACTCAGGTATATATATAGTGTTTTGTTACATAAAGATAAGTACGATTACGGCGATTAAAAGACTCGATTACAGAGATTAAAACATCATTGCTAAATCGTTGTAATCTTTTTAAAAATCGCTGTAATCGATACAATCCTTGTTTTGTAAACATTGTAATATAAAATGCCAATATTTAGTTTTGAAGCCATAGATAAGAACGGGAAGAAAATACTGGATAGTATGGAGGCTGAGGATTTAAATTCCGCCATAGCCAAGATACGCGGACTTTCTTACTTTCCAACACATATATACGAGAAGACCGCCAAGGGGAAGGAAGCCAAGAAAAGGGCTTTTTCTTTTCCAATCTCCCCGGTATTTCTCCGGCATATCTCAAGAGGTGTAAGTTTAAAACAGTTAACCTTGTTTACAAGGCAACTGGCTACTCTAAGCGGCTCAGGCGTTCCTGTGCTTAGAAGCCTCAATATATTAAAGGCGCAACAAAGACCCGGATTTTTCAGGGATATACTCGATAATCTCTCTAAAGACGTTGAATCAGGCTTAAGTCTTTCCGATGCGCTGGCTAAATTTCCCGATGTGTTTTCATCGCTTTATGTAAATATGGTAAAATCCGGAGAAATCGGAGGTGTGCTGGAGATAGTTTTATCGCGCTTAGCAGATTTTCATGAGAAGAACCAGCGCCTGACAAACAGGGTTAGAGCCGCGCTTATCTATCCGATATTTGTCGTAGTTATCGCTACCCTTATCTTGGTGGTTCTGATTACGTTTGTAGTGCCCAAATTTATGGCTATATTTTCCGAACTGGGCGCATCATTGCCTCTGCCTACGCTTATACTCTTAACGGCAAGCAACCTGCTTAGAAAATTCTGGTTCGTGATTATATTCTTATTTATCATAGCGGTTATTAGTTACAGGCAACTGATTAAAATGCCCCTTATACGCTACAGAATAGATGCCCTAAAACTTCACCTGCCGGTTCTTGGGTCCATATTGAGCAAAATAATCATAGCGAGGTTTTCGCGGACATTCGGCACGCTGATAAGAAGCGGTGTTCCGATACTTCAGGCGCTGAATATTTCAAAGGATACCTCCGGAAATGTAATTATAAGCAATGCCATTAAAAAGGTGCATGACAGTATCAGGGAAGGCGACACAATAGCTGACCCGCTTTCAAAAAGCGGTATTTTTCCGCCCGTTGTTGTAAATATGATAGATGTGGGAGAAGAAACCGGGCAGCTTGATGTGATGCTGCTGAAGATTTCCGACACATATGATGACGAGGTCGAATCCACTATATCTGCTGTTACCTCTCTGTTAGAGCCCTTATTGATAATTATAATGGGGCTTATTGTGGGCTTCATCATAATATCCATGCTTTTGCCTTTAATATCGCTTATCAATTCAATAAGCGGATAAAATAGACCAGTAATTAGTAATTTGTAACTGGTAATTAGTACTTTAAAATATGTGCTTTCGTTAAATATGTTTAATAAAAAATCAGGGTTTACCCCGTTAGAGATTAAAAATACAATTTCTTCCTTTTTAACAAAAATATGAAAAAGAATAAGTTTTGTATAAATGGTAATAGTAATTTGCAGTCACCTAAAGGTGACTTATCTCTAACGGGGTTTACACTTATAGAGCTTATAGTAGTTATGGCGATAATAGTTCTATTGGCTGGAGCTGTATCGGGCACAACATTAGTAGCAAGAAGAAAAGGTTTGATAGCAAAGGCGCAGGCGGCGATTTCTTCTCTTGAAACAGCGCTCAGTATGTATGAATCTGACTGTGCTATTTTTCCAGCAAGCGGAAATTCTAATATGGTCTCCCAGTTAACAGGCCCCAGCACGCAGGCTGGCTGGAATGGCCCTTATATGCAGTTTAAATCGTCTGAATTAAGCGGAAGTTCATTTATTGACCCGTGGGGCACTGCCTATGTATATACGACACCAGGCACACACAATACAGCAACTTTTGACATATATTCTTATGGTCCCAATAAGACAAACGAATCAGGCGGGGGAGACGATATCAAAAACTGGTAAAAGAATAGTTATTAATACAAACTCATTAAGTAATGTTACATCTAAGCCCAAGTTTACGAATGAGCATAAGACCCATCCTTAAGGCCCGACCTTAATG
>CAZDNS010000061.1:0-11029 GCA_964506845.1 uncultured Planctomycetia bacterium
TACCTTAAACCAATTGTAGGTGTTAGCCTTTTCATAATATCAGCGATTTAATAATGATGTTTCAATCTGCGTAATCGGTCTTTTTAATCGCCGTAATCGTACTTCTATTTTTGACAAAGCAACATATAACAATAAATGATATCAAGGGCTTCGTTAAAATTTGTAAGGCTTACACCGAGAAAGGCAAGGCAGGTTATCGCTCTGGTAAAGGGCGAGAGGGTGAATAAGGCACTCTTTATACTCGCCAACACCAATAAACAGGCCACAAAGCCGATTATAGGGCTTATTAACTCAGCGCTCAGCAACGCAAAGAGGGTTCCCTCTCTAAATACAGAGGAACTCTATATCTCAGAATTGAGGGCAGATGAGGGGCCTATGCTTAAGAGATATAAAGCCCAGGCAATGGGCAGGGCAACGCCGATACGCAAAAAGACAAGTCATATTATCATAGAGCTGGATTTAGTAAAAAAAACAGTTAAACAAAAGAGGTAATTTTATGGGTCAGAAGGTACATCCCTTAGGTTTACGGATAGGCATTAATAAGACTTGGCTTAGCCATTGGATTTCTAAAGACAAGAAGACATTTTCCAAACTGCTCCACGAAGACCTCAAGATTAAAAATTTCGTAAAGCAGAATCTTAAGCAGGCCGGGGTGGCGAGGGTTGAGATAGAGCGCTCAAGCGATAAAATAAGGGTTATAATCCATACTGCCAGGCCGGGCGTGATAATAGGAAGAAGGGGCCAGGATATAGACAGGCTTCGCGAGGATATTCAAAATATGACCGAGAACGAGGTATATATTGACATAAAGGAAATAAAAAATCCATATACAGATGCCCAGCTCGTGGCTGAGAATATAGCCTTCCAGTTAGAGCGGAGAGTGGTCTTCAGACGCGCTATGAAAAAGGCGGTAAGCAATGCTATTGAGGCAGGCGCAGGCGGCATAAAGGTAATTTGCGCAGGCAGGCTGGGTGGCGCAGAGATGTCGCGCCAGGAAAGTTACAAATCGGGTAAGGTGCCCCTTCATACCCTAAGGGCGGACATAGACTACGGGTTTGCTCAGGCCCTTACCACCTACGGATATATTGGAGTAAAGAGTTGGATTTACAAGGGAGATATCTTACCAGAGAAGAAGAAAGAACAGGGTTTGAAAATTAAAGAAACAACTGCAAATACATGAGAATAAAATAGAGAGTAGCAAGAAATTGTGCTATCTCCAAGCGCTGTTTACATATAATAGACAAATGAGTAATGTCGAATTACCCAATGACGAATGTCGAATGGATGACCAATGCTTCAATGTTTTAATACCCAATTAGGCATTTGGACATTTAAACATTTATTCGTCATTCGGGCTTGGTCATTCGTCATTTAAAACTGTAAACACATCTTTGCGATAGTACAAAACCTTTCATTGTCAGTTACTGATTTGTAAGAGGTAAAAATGGCTTTAATGCCGAAAAGGGTAAAATACAGAAAGGCGCAGCGCGGAAGACGTAAAGGGCTCGCTACGCGCGGATTTGAAATCTCTTTTGGAGAATTCGGTCTTCAGGCGCTTGAGAATTGCTGGTTAAAGAGTATCCACATAGAAGCCAGCCGTGTTGCCCTAACCAGACATATAAAGCGCGGCGGAAAGATTTACGTAAGGGCATTTCCCGATAAGCCAGCAACAAAAAAACCGGCAGAAACAAGGATGGGAAAAGGCAAGGGTGCTCCTGACCACTGGGTATGCCCGGTTAGGCGCGGCAAGGTACTCTTTGAAATAGAGGGCGTTCCAGAGCCTTTAGCTAAAGAGGCAATGAGGCTTGCCGCATATAAATTACCGATGAAGACCAGATTTATTTCGCGACATAAAGGGGCTCGCCAGTGAAAGCATTAAAACCATCAGAACTTAGAGAATTGCCAAAAGAAGAGTTGAATCAAAAACTCCAGGGCCTAAAAAGCGAATTATTTAACCTCAGATGTCAGTCCGGGACAGGCAGTATCCCAAACCCGAGCCGGATAAGACAGATAAAAAAGGATGTAGCCAGAATTCTAACTTTATTAAAAGAGAAGGAAGTAAAGAATGAGTAAAAGGGGTAAACGAAAACAGAGGATAGCCATAGTGGTCAGCGATAAGATGGATAAGACTGTGGTGGTAAGGGTCGAAAGACTTACCCATCATCCTTTATACAGAAAGGTTATAAGGCGTTCACAGACATTCAAGGCGCATAATGAAGAAAATAAGGCAAAGGCTGGCGATAAGGTAAAAATTGTTGAAACCCGTCCGCTTTCAAAAGACAAGCGCTGGAGGGTAGCTGAGGTTCTGAAATGATTCAGCTAAGGACAATTCTGAATGTGGCAGATAATACAGGCGCAAAACGCGCCTCCTGCATAGGGGTTATAGGACGCGCAGGAAGAAGTTATGCAGAGATAGGGGATATCATAACCGCGAATGTCAAGGAAGTTACCCCTGAATCAACTGTAAAGAAGGGCGAGGTGGTAAGGGCAGTTGTGGTAAGAACCCATAATCCCATTAGAAGGCCGGACGGCTCGTATTTGAAGTTCGATTCCAATGCGCTGGTTATTATCGATGCCCAGTTAAATCCCAGGGGAACCAGGATTTTTGGCCCGGTGGCAAGGGAACTCAGGGATAAAAATTTTACCAAAATAATATCCCTTGCTCCTGAGGTAATCTGATGAGGCACATAAAACGTAACGATACAGTATTTGTAATAAGCGGAAAAGACAAGGGTAAGACCGGAAAGGTTATTAGGATAGCCACCAAGGAAAACACCGCCTTGGTGCAGGGGATAAATTTTGTAAAAAAACACCAGAGGCGCACCCAGCAGGACCAGCAGGGCGGGGTTATCCAAAAGGAAATGCCTATACGCGTCTGTAAACTTTTACTTGCCTGCCCGAAGTGCAATAAACCGACCCGTTTAAAGGTAAAGGTACTGGAAGACGGTGCAAAATTGAGGGTATGTGCAAGGTGTGGCGAGGTAATATCCTAAAGGGATGAATACACTACAGTATATTCCAAGACTGCAGGAGAGGTATAAAGCTACGATAATTCCGTATATGAAGGAGCGTTTCCGGCATAAAAATTCCTTAGAATGCCCGCGTATAGAAAAGGTGGTTATAAACATGGGTTGCGGTCAGGGCAGCCAGGATATTAAGATTTTGGAATCAGTTGCCGGTAATCTGGCTTTAATAGCAGGGCAAAAACCCGTTATAACCAGGGCAAAAAAGGCTATAGCGAATTTTAAGATAAAGGAAGGAATGCCGATAGGGTGCAAGGTTACCCTAAGAAGAAAGATTATGTACGAATTTCTTGACAGGCTTATAAATGTGGCGCTTCCGAGAATAAGGGACTTCAGGGGTGTATCCCTAAACTCATTTGACGGTGCGGGCAATTTTTCATTTGGCGTGAACGAACAGCTGATATTCACAGAGATTGATTATGACAAGGTACAGAAGGTACAGGGGATGGATATAAATATAGTTATTAAGAATTCACACTCTAAAGAGGAATCCATAGAGCTTCTTAAGCAATTTGGCTTCCCTTTCAGGCAGTGATTTTTAGAAAGGTCTCTGAAACTACATTTGACACCGCAAAGACCGCAAAAACCCACAGAGACACAAAGAGATTATCAATGAGAAGATTTTTGCGATTTTGCGGACATTTTGCGTTTTAGTGGTGTAAACAGACTTTTTCAGAAATTTATTAGAGGATTTTGGAGGATATGGCAAGAAAAGCACTGATAGAAAAATGGAAAGGACCCCAGAAATTTAGTACGCGAAGGTACAACCGCTGCCGTGTTTGCGGCAGAGTAAGCGGATATCTGAGAAGGTTTGAAATGTGCAGAATCTGCTTTAGAGAACTTGCGTCAAAAGGCGAAATTCCAGGGGTTACCAAGGCGAGCTGGTAGGGGTAACCGCAAAAGCGCAAAGAAATTTTTGCGATTTAGCGGTTGCAAAGGAGGTTTTTTAATGTCTGTCACTGATTCTATAGGCGATATGCTCACTATAATACGAAATGCCTCAAGGGCTAAGAAAGAGGTAGCAGAGGTTCTGGGCTCTAAATTAACCGGTGAGCTATTACGTATCCTAAAAAGAGAGGGTTATATAAAAAATTATAGAAAAATAGAAGACAAAAAACAAGGAATTTTTAGAATTTACCTGAGGTACAGAAAAGACAAAAGCTCATTTATTACTAATCTGCGCAGGGTTTCAAAACCTGGCCTAAGGGTTTATGCCAAACAGGACAAGATACCTTACGTGTTAAGGGGTTTTGGAATAGCAATAGTATCCACCTCCAAGGGGATTATGACTGATAAGGAAGCCAGGCAATTAAATACCGGAGGAGAGATCCTCTGCTCTGTTTGGTAATGGTAACCGCAAAAGCGCTATCGCAAAAACGCAAAAATCTTTGCGCTCTTTGCGGTGAGACCGCCAAAACGCAAAGGAATATTTTGCGATTTAGCGGTTGCAGATTTTGCGATTTAGCGGTTATAAATTTTGCGTTTCAGCGGTTGCAAAGGACATTCTTATGTCAAGAGTCGGTAAAAAACCCATAGCAATACCCAAGAGTGTAAAGGTTAACCTGGATTTGGGCAATAACTCTATCCTGATAGAGGGTCCAAAGGGAAAATTGAGTTATAGTTTGCCGGGAATGTTTAAGCTTAAGGTACAAGACCATACTATTTTTATCGATACCGAGTCAGAGCTTAAATCTGTAAGGGCTCAGCACGGCCTTAGCCGAACCCTCATTAATAATATGATAATAGGTGTAACAGAGGGGTTTTCGAAGGAACTTGAGATTCAGGGGGTTGGGTTCAGAGCCCAGACCCAGGGCAAAAAACTCTCCCTGGTATTGGGGTTCACACACCCCATAGAGTATGATATACCCGAAGGCATAACCATAGAAACACCAAAACCAACGCAGATTATTGTAAGGGGGATTGATAAGGTAAAGGTGGGAGAAGTGGCAAGTAGGATACGTTCCTTCTATGAGCCAGAGCCATATAAAGGCAAGGGAATAAGGTATGCGGGAGAATATGTGCGAAAGAAGGCAGGCAAAACGGTAGCATAAGCATGGCTATTAGAAAAAAACTTACCTCGAGAGAAAAAAGGCATAGACGCCTCAGAAAGAAAATAATCGGTACTGATAAAAGGCCCAGGCTCAGTATACGCCGGAGCCTTTCTCATCTGTATGTTCAGTTGATTGATGACCTTTCAGGCAAGACGCTCCTATTTTTTTCTACGAATAGCAAAGAGTTTAAGAAGTCAAGCCCAAAAGCCGGCAATGTTAAGGCGGAAGAGGGTCTGGGTGCGCACTTTGCGAAACTCGCCTTGTCGAAAGGGATAAAAAGGGTGGTTTTTGACAGAGGAGGTTATTCCTATCACGGAAGGATAAAGGTTTTTGCCGAAGCTGCCAGAAAATCAGGCCTTGAATTTTAGATCAAATGAAGCCCAGACTTATGGAACGCCTGCCTGACGGTAGGCAGGAAGTGAACATAAGTCTGCTGGCTGAATTAAACCCTTGACATCAAAGATGTCAAGGGTTTAATTCGCAGACGCTTCGCTATGACTTATGTCGCTCTTACGAGCTCCATAAGTCATCTGCTCATTGAAGAAAGGAGAAAGACGCACTTGAAGGACATTTTAAAGCAGGAAGAACAACTTTTTGAAAAGGTTATATCTGTAAACAGGGTCGCAAAGGTTACTAAGGGCGGGAAGAAACTTTCCTTTTCAGCCTCTGTGGTAGTAGGGGACGGAAAAGGAAGGGTGGGATTCGGGCTCGGAAAGGCAAATGAGGTTTCCGAGGCAATACGCAAGGGCATAACTTATGCCAAGAAATATATGGTAGAGGTTCCGCTTAAGGGGACTACTATCTGGTATGAGGTTACAGGAAGATATAGCGCTGGTGTGGTTTTGCTTAAGCCCGCTGCAAAGGGAACAGGCGTAATCGCAGGCGGGCCCGTAAGAGCGGTCTGCGAAGCTGTCGGTATAAAGGATATTCTCGCTAAGTCTATGGGAACTAATAATGTAATAAATGTTATAAAGGCAACACTTGAGGCATTGAGGCAGCTTAAGGATTATGATTTTATTGAAGAGATGGCGCAGCTAGAAGATAAAGAAGAACATACGGATGAGAAAAAATGAACCCCGTTAGGCCTTTTATTAAATATAGTGATATATTTTATCCAAATTTTTTATGGTATTTGGTCTCTGATGGGATAAATCTAAAGGAGGTTCGAGGGGATGAAACTCTTTGAATTAATCCCTAAAAAGGGTTCAAGGAAAAGACCAAAACGAAGGGGTTGCGGCACAGGCTCAGGCCATGGAAAAACCTCAGGCCGTGGCCACAAGGGCCAGAAGGCGCGCTCCGGCAGAAAGCCCAGGCTCGGATTTGAGGGCGGGCAAATGCCCCTTATAAGGAGAGTGCCCAAAAGGGGTTTTACGAGTAAATTTAAAAAGGCCTTCCAGATAGTGAATTTGGAAATTCTTAACCGATTTCCGGACAATTCAGTTGTGAGCCCTGAGGTTTTAAAACAAGAGAATATCGTTAAAAAATCAGAAATACCTATTAAAATCTTAGGTGATGGAAACCTGAAAAGGGCTCTCAAGATAAAAGCCCATGCCTTTAGCTTGTCTGCCGTAAAGAAGATAGAGTCTGCCGGCGGAAGCACTGAGGTAATTTCCTAAGGTATTTTTTGCATGCTAAATTTTGTAATTAAATCTACAGTAAATTCCTTAAAAACGCTGGGAACTACCCTTAAGGTTCCTGACCTTAGAAAGAAGATAGTACTTACGCTTTTGCTTGTAGGCGTGTATAGACTGGGTTCGTATATACCCACGCCCGGCATAGACGCAAAGGCGCTTTCTGCATTTCTTGAGGAGCTCGTCAGGGCAAGGGGAGGGACGCTCTTTAACATAATGGATTTATTCAGCGGCGGCAATATAAGCCGTGCCACCATATTTGCCTTGGGTATTATGCCTTATATCTCTGCCTCGATTATAGTGCAGCTTCTATGCGCCGTTATACCGTATCTTGAAAGGCTTGCAAAAGAGGGCGAGGCAGGACGGAAAAAGATACTCCAGTATACGCGGTATTCCACGGTTGTACTCAGCATAATACAGTCTTTCTTTATAAGCCTATGGCTTGAAAATCCCGCTCACTTTGACGGAAAGAATATGGTTCTGTTTACCGGATGGGGATTTAGACTCCTTACTATTCTAACCCTGACAAGCGGGACTGCTTTTATAATGTGGCTTGGCGAGCAGATTACCGAACATGGTATAGGAAACGGCAGCTCGTTTATAATAACAGTGGGTATAATCTCAAGAATCCCTACCGCCTTTCAGATACTCTTTTCCCTTGTATCTCCCTTTGATATAGCCAAGAGCGAGATAAAGCCTCTTAAGCTTATAATTCTGGCGGTTATGATGGTAGCGGTTATAATCGCAGTCATAGTATTGACTCAAGGCCAGAGAAAGATACCCGTTCAGTACGCAAAGCGGATAATAGGAAGAAAGATTTACGGCGGTCAGAGCACCTATATCCCCTTGAGGATAAATCATGCCAGCGTAATTCCTATAATATTTGCCTCCTCGGTGCTTATGTTTCCGCGCACTATTGCGGGTCTTGTGGGCGGCGGGACATTAGATACCTTTGCAAGGTGGTTAGAGCAGGGCAGGTTTTTATATACCTCAATATATGCCCTCTTGATAATATTTTTCTGTTATTTTTACACCGCAATCACGTTAAATCCCATTGAACTGGCAGACAATATGAAAAAATACGGCGGTTTCATACCGGGGGTAAGACCAGGCAAACCCACAGCCGAATATTTTGATTTTATCTTGACAAGGATAACCCTTCCGGGAGCTATATTTCTGGCAGTTATCGCTGTTTTGCCGGAGCTTATTTCAGGAGCCCTTAAGGTGCCCTATATAATTGCCAGTTTTTTCGGCGGAACAAGCCTTCTTATAATGATAGGCGTTATGCTGGATACTGTACGGCTGATTGAGTCCCAGCTTCTTATGAGGCACTACGACGGTTTTATAAAGTCCGGAAGGATAAAGGGAAGGCGCTAGTCAAAAAAGTATGGGAGGGCGCACTGAAAAATTACCATTAACACCGCAAAAACGCTAAATACCGCAAAGACACAAAGAAATCATCGACGAGAAAAATTTTGCGCTTTTGTGGAACTTTTGCGGTTTAGCGGTGTAGAAGATTTTTTCAGCAATCTCTATGGCTTTAAGGCTTATATTCTTAGGACCCCCTGGAGCAGGAAAGGGCACTCAGGCAAATGTGTTAGCAACCGAGTTAGGACTAGGGCATATCTCAACAGGAGATTTATTGAGAGAGTCTGTTAAAAAAAATTCTGCAATAGGTTTAAGGGCGAAATCCTTTATGGATAAGGGAGAGCTCGTGCCTGATGAGATTGTGATTGATTTGGTGGTGGACAAGCTGAAAAACAGCAATAATAAAAAGGGATTTATTTTAGACGGATTCCCCAGAACCCAACCCCAGGCAGTTTCCCTTGATTCGTCTTTAGGTAAGCTCAGTGAAAGGATAGACCTGGTTTTATATTTCAAGACCTCTGAGTCAACAATAATCGAGAGACTCTCTGGAAGAAGGGTTTGTAGGAGCTGTGGAGCTAACTATCATATAGCTAATATACCCCCCAAGCAGGCGGATATATGCGATATCTGCGGCGGCGAGTTATATCAGAGACAGGATGATAAAATTGATACTATTGCCAATAGGCTTAAGGTTTACGAAGAACAAACCACCTCTCTAATTGATTACTATACGACAAAAGGGATTCTAAGGGAGGTTTCAGGAGATTTTGATGTAGATAAGGTAAGAGAAATCCTGCTCTCTCTTTTTAAACAGGAAAATCTATTGTGATAGAATTGAAGTCCGAAAGACAGCTTGACCTGATAAGAGAAGCCTGCAAAATAGTAAGTCTTGTTATAGAGGGATTGAAAGAGAAGATAGAGCCAGGAATTTCAACAATTGAGCTGGATACCGCAGCCCAGGAGCTGATAAGTTTGCATGGAGGTGTTTCCGCCTTCAGGGGTTACAGGGGTTATCCTGCCAATATATGTACCTCTGTGAATGAAGAGGTGGTGCATGGCATTCCCTCTAAAAGGTTGCTTAGAGAAGGCGATATTATAAGTATTGATGTAGGCGTAAAATTTAATGGTTATTTTGGCGATGCAGCCGTTACACTAGGGGTAGGAGAGGTTTCAAATTCCGCCAAAAGGCTTATGGAGGTAGCCAGAGAGGCGCTTTATATTGGTATCGCACAGGCATTTTCCAATAACAGGCTTTCAAATATTTCGTATAGTATACAAACTTTTGTTGAGGCGAATGGTTTTTCAGTGGTCAGAGAATTTGTCGGTCATGGCATTGGAACGGCTATGCACGAGGAACCGAAGATACCTAATTTCGGAAGGCCTGAGGAAGGCCCGAGACTTAAGCCGGGCATGGTTTTAGCGATTGAGCCTATGATAAACGAAGGCCAGGCAGATGTAGAGATTTTAAAAGACGGCTGGACAGCAGTTACCCTGGATAGGAAACCATCGGCGCATTTCGAGCACACTATTTTAGTAACCGAAGACAAGGCAGAGGTTTTAACTTAAATGCCAAAGGAAGAATCTATAGAGGTTGAGGGTAAGGTTGTAGAGGCTTTGCCAAATGCAATGTTCAGGGTCGAACTCGAGAATGGCCACAGGGTTCTGGCTCATGTTTCCGGAAAGATGAGGATGAATTTTATCAGGATACTGCCCGGGGATAAGGTGATGCTACAACTTTCTCCGTACGATTTAAACCGCGGCAGGATTATATACAGGGTGAAATAAATAAAATGAAAGTACGTTCAAGCGTAAGAAGGATTTGTGAAAAGTGCAAGATTGTAAAACGTCACGGCATAGTCAGAATTATCTGTTCAAATCCAAAACATAAGCAAAGACAGGGTTAGTAAAAATTCAAAATCCAAATATCAAAATTCAAAATTGAAAGTAAAAAAGTAGAAATGAGGAAATTATGCCCAGAGTTGTAGGCGTTGACATTCCAAAGGAAAAGAAAATTGAATTCGCGCTTTCTTATATTTATGGAATCGGGAGAACCCTTTCCGGAAAGATACTTGCGGACTGCGGTATTGACCCGAATAAAAGGGCGAAAGACCTAACTGAGGAAGAAATCTCAAGACTTTCCTCCAAGATCCAGAAAGAGTACAGGGTGGAGGGAGAATTAAGAAGAGAAGTTTCTCAAAACATCAAGAGGCTTATGGATATAGGCGCATACAGGGGGTTAAGGCATAAGAGAGGTCTTCCGGTAAGAGGCCAGCGGACACATACAAATGCGAGGACAAGAAAAGGCCCCAGAAGGGCTATAGGCGTTAAAAAGAAGGAGAAGAAAGTTGGCTGATAAACAGAAAAAATTTAAATCCCGAAAAAAAACCGTAAAGCATGTTACGAGTGGCATTGCCCATATTCAGGCCTCGTTCAATAATACAATAGTTACCATAACAGACAAAAGCGGAAATAGCCTCTCATGGGCATCCAGCGGCTCTGTCGGTTTCAGCGGCTCAAAGAAATCAACGCCTTTTGCGGCTCAGATAGCAGCAGAGAATGCCGCAAAAAAGGCAATGGAACACGGAATCAAGGAAGTGGAGGTATATGTAAAGGGCCCCGGTGCCGGCAGGGAATCTGCCATAAGGGCACTTCAGGCCGCAGGCCTTTCGATAAGTGTCATAAAGGATGTAACTCCTATTCCCCATAACGGTTGCAGACCGCCAAAGAGAAGAAGGGTTTAAGGAGTAACCGCAAAAGCGCAAAATATACGCAAAAGACGCAAAGAAATTTTTGCGATTCAGCGTTTACAATTTTTGCGTTTCAGCGGTTGCAATGGAGAGGTCAAATGAAGACGCAGTTTATGGAACGATAGTGAACATAAATTGCGTGTCTGAATTTGACCCTTGACAATTTTTGAGTCTATGGTTAATTTCGATACCAACCCACATTTCAAAAA
>CAZDNS010000062.1:0-10751 GCA_964506845.1 uncultured Planctomycetia bacterium
AAAAATGCCAAACCAAGAATCTAAAAAGAGTTACGAATTTTTTGCCCCCAAAGTCCGGATGTAGATTTTTTTATTATTCATTTCCACGGACCCAGCCCTTTCCATTCTTCGTTAAATTCATTTCCTTTATTAATCGCATCAAGAGGTTTAATAAGGAATTTTTCTATTTCTTTTGCAACAGTCACCAGTTTTTCCGGCGTATTTTTAAGGTCACCCTTTCTTAAGAAGGCCTTCCATAACGTCTGGCGATCGGATTTTTCATCGTAGATTTCTTCAGCAAACAATGGCTTATGCTGTGGCAAAGAAGTTTTGCGATGTTCAAAGGTCCTCTTTAATGCCTCAGCAAGATTTGAGCCGCTAAAGTCGAACTGGCGCATCATAAGCCAGATATCATAGAAATCCTTCATCCGGCTATTGAGAAGACCTAGCTTAACCATGGCTTCAAATTTTTCGCTAACTACACTTTCTGCTGGGTATCCTTTAAGGTGCGGCTTAGGAAAATCTAAAATAACCGGATAATTAATAGTCTTGGGTTTGGGATAGATAACATCGCCGAAACCAACATCTATCTGCATCGGGATACGTGCGCGTTCTAAAAAACCCCTAAATTTAACACGTACGCCTTCGTAATCAGCATCCTCTTTTATTTTCTGTCCCTTTATTGCCTGCGAATCAAAAACAAGCCCGTCTGGAGCTACCGAAACCTTACATACATCTCTGATTACTTTCTCAATAGTTGCTATCTGGTTGTCATAAGTGCTTAAGAAATCTATATCGAGTGTTGTGCGTCTCTGGGGAACTTGCCAAACCATAAACATCAGCGCGCCTTTAAGAATAAATTTATCCGCATATTCAGAACGGCTAAACCTATAAAGAAATCTCTCCATCCCATAATACTGCAGAACCTCAGCAAAAGGACGATTAGTTTCTTTCGCTTTATTTTGCAGCAAAGCTCTCACAGAAGCTTCTATGTTTTTTATATCATTTTTCATATCATAGCTTCCAGTATAGGCTTTATAATACTGTCAACACGACAAATTTTAGCGTATTCCATAATTTCTTTTGGTTTTATGCCTTTTTCTGTAATAGCAACTCTGAGGGCGTCTCTGGCTATATCCATACCTATTCTATTGCGGAATTTAAAACAATCGGCAATCGTCTTAGCAAGGTTATAAACTTTGATCTGGTGACTTTCAACTTCATGTTTTTCAATCCCTGTTTTCCATGCTTTGGACGCAAAGCGGTAAAATTTGACTGGGGGGTATTTAATTCTATTGGCGTGTGTACCTTGTGGAATAGCTATGTCCACGTACTTAGGAATTTCATTTGTTGCTTCATAAAAAGAAAGGGCGGAGAGAAGGCAAATAACGCCCTTCGGAGCCTGAAGCGATGCAATAACAAGATCGGGATGCGAACCTGGAGTATAATTAGTTATGCGATAAAGACCCCTGGCAATCTTTTCAACCTTCCCCTCTTTTTCAAGAGCACTGAGCGAATCAGGATGAAATCCAGCCTTTAGAATAGCAGAAAACCGTGCCACACCGCCATACTTTTGAAAAAAACTCATAAGTTCCTGTGTTCGTGCTTGCATTTAGCCTCCCGTATAATTTATTAATACTTGTAAACAAGTATACATAATTTATACGAGTATGTCAATGATTTTTAGTAGGCGAGTACATCCTTCTTCGCCAAGACTTCGGAGGATAGGCGCCGGGCGCTGCGGATACTGAGCGAGCGAAGCGAGTCGAAGTAGAAGCCACCCGAGCGGGCGGTGCATAAAGTTTATTAAATCTTAAAGAACGAATAAAGCGTATTGTAAAGCCGGAACAAAAGGCCAACCGAAAGTAACAATTGCGATACGTTTTTTATCCATTTTATTTTCAAATAGTTATAACATATTATGGTATTTATACCTCAAATCAATATATTTAAAATATCTTTTTCTTTAGCTTCTTGCAGTCCCTTTATAACTTTCTTCTGCCATTTCGGAATCATGGAATTAAAAACATGTTTAAGATTCTCTGTTTCGCCCTTGTTAATCAGAGCCTTCAAAATATCAATGGCAGCGTTTCTGTCCTTTATTGCTTTTTCTTCCTTGAATCTGCGCTGAAAGATAATAAGCTTATGGAGTGCGAAGTTAGCTGGGTGTGGCATTGAGATATTAAAATATTCGACTTTTATTTTAATTATGTTATCGGTGAGTAGACTCAAGAATCTCAGCGCAACCGCGTTCATACCCAACTTTGTCAGCGGAACCGGTTTGTCTGTGCCTTTTCCTTTCTCCGGAACTAAAAACTCAAGCATTAAATCAGGATGATCGAGTTTGACATAGCCTTCACGTCCTTTTAAAATCGTGACAAAACCCAAATCTTTTAGAAGCTCAGGAATATTTACAGCATGTTTTATCTTGGCTGGTTTATCGATTAAGAAGTCGATATCTCTAGTTCGTATGGCGGCTTGATCTATGTAGGAAACATTACTAAAATATTCTTTATAGAAATATACACACCAACTGCCTATTAGAATTAAGTCATCCAAGATACCGGCCCCATGGAATCTTCTTAGGATTTCAAGACATAAATCAGATTGCTTCTTTTCCACGCAATGAACTCCTTAAGAATCTTATTTGTTTTTTGACTTGGGACAATAATTTCCTGTATTTAGCCCTCAATTCTTTGGCTTCTTCATACTTTTTTTTCTCTTCTGCGGAAAGTTTACCTTTGTAAATATACTTTACTTTCTTATCTATCCTTTTTACAAGATAGTAATATAGGTGGCCTCGTATCTTTCTTACAGCAAGGCACCCTTCAGGCAAATTCCTCAAAGCCTCCTCGTATTCCTTCTTCATGCGAAGAGAGTTTTCCAATTCTTCCGCCAATACTCCTTTTATGACACCTCTCATATATCCTCCTGTTACCTAACAAACTATGCTATAGTGTAACTTGTTAGGTAACAAATGTCAATAAAATAAGTTACCCAACAAACATGACGCTAAGCTTGTCTGTTGGGTAAAAAGTTGCTTTTACTATGCTGTCGAACCTTGAATTCCCAGCATAGCCACAAATTTAAATCTTAAAAATGCCAGAGCCTTCTAACCCCCTTCACTCCAAAGCATTTATCCTCTTTAGGATTTCAAGTGCCATCCTCTGCAAATTTCTCGCCTTCGGCTCGAAATTTATTCGCCGAGGACATGTCCCGAGCCACTGTAACCAACAGCCAGCCCCGTAGGTCCGGATATAGACCCTTCGACTCGCTTTGCTCGCTCAGGACATGCTTTTGGGATCCCTGTTTTGATTTTGCGCGGCTTTTGCTTCATACGCTCTCTTCCATCGCCACAATGCGGCTATGAATATTATGCAACAATGCGATAAGCTCTGTTATCTGCACATACTGTGTTTTAAAATGCAGGGCGATTTTACGTAACGCTTCTACGGACAGGATGATGGCTTTCTTGCAGACTTGAAACTGGGCTATTGAATCATAAAGCGCCAATTCTCCTTCGCAGGCTGGCTCATGAAAACCGCACAATGCCCTGTGTAACTTCGCCTCTAAAAGCGTGTGATACCAGGAGACTGTCTCAAAATCATAGACAATCTTTGGATTCAATGACTTATTCTCGTAAAAAGTCTCCTTTAGAAAGGTGTGGGCTTTCTTGCGGTATTGTTCAGCCGTTTTATCCAGAGGATTGCTTTCAACAAACTTAATATGCTTTTGTATTTCTTCAGGTAAATCTTCAAAGTCAATCTCGCCTTCTCCGCAAGGCTCTGCGCCATCAAGGTCATCAATATCAACGCCGAATTTATCCATACACTCGCCAATCTTCTCCTCAATGTCCTTATATTGTGCCTCCAAAACTGCCTCGCTTATCTCAGGGTCATCTTCTTCTTTACCGTGCGCTATACAGGTAATCTTGCGTTCTAATTCATCTTTATAGAGACTGCAGCGGACCTGTTTCTCGTAGACGCATCGTTCGCACCATCGGTCACAGAAGTTATAGGGCGATTCCTTCTCAAGTTTCACATTTTTTCGAAAGATTTCTTGCAATCTATCGCTCATCGTAGGATTCATTAAGTTTTGGATTTATTCTGTTAACTTTTTTCACAATATTTTACCCCCCCATAACTCCTGCAAAAAAATCTCCCATGGTAATATCATTATCTTATCATGCACTCTTTTCTCCTTTTCATTGCAAACCATGATGCATTTTTTCGGCGAATATACCTGAACAAAAGTCTCCAATCCGTTCATATCTCTTTTGTCAATGCGGCTGACTCCTTTTATCTCTATGGCAACTTCTCCTTGAGCCAAGACAAAGTCTACCTCAAGACCTGTTTTTGTCCTCCAAAAATTAATCACAAAGTCCTTGCCAGCGTAAGACCTATATGCGACTATCTCCATCAACATAAAATGCTCGAAAGCTTTCCCAAGCTCAGCGCCCCTTTGCTCTCTTAAGTGCCTTTTTGTCAGGTGGCCAGCGACGCCTACGTCAAACATATAATATTTTGAAGCTTTTGTTATGACCTGCCGCGATTGTCTCTTCTTAAATGGCTCAACCCTAATGGCCAGCAACGTATCTATAAGTATTTGATAATATTCTTTAACTGTCTTGGAATCAACGCCGCATTCACGGGCAATATTGCAATAGTTTGTCAATTCACCGTGCGAATATCCAAACGCGTCAAAAAATCTTGAAAATGCCGGGACATTCCGCGTTAGCCCTTCAGCAAAAACTTCTTCGCGTAAATAATCCTGCACGTAGGCCTCTAAGGACTTTTTACAGTCTTCGTCATTCTGCAAATAATGAAGCGGTATTAGGCCATGATTTAAAACACGTAGCAAATCTATCTTTCCTATTTCTTGACTAACAAGCGGAAACAGCTCATACCGCCATGCCCTTCCGCCCAATAGATTCGCATGGCCGCGTTTCAATTTCCTTGCGCTTGAACCGCAAAGCACAAATCTCAAGCCCTTATTTTCTATCAGCCAATGCACCTCATCGAGCACTTGCGGAACCTTTTGTACTTCATCGAGTATTATCGGTTCCTTAAGCATCAAACCGTCTTTCGCAAGTATTCGCTCGCGCAAGAGCGAAGGTTTTTTTGAAATTTCCAGAAACAGATCTGTTTTTAAAAAATCATACGCGAGGCTATTAGGAAATCTCTCTTTTAGATAAGTGGTCTTTCCTGTCTTTCTGGCTCCCCATAAAAAAGCGGATTGCTGCGGGGGTAATTTCATATCCAGCATTCTCTTTATATTTTTCATCTGTATTAACCTCCGTATTGGTAATACCAGATTGGAGTATGGTCTATTTTGGTAAGTTAGTCAAGCATTTATTCAAGTTCAATTATTAATCTAACCTTAAGATAGCCTGGGCTATCCTCTCCATAATCCGTCTTTTAGGTGTCCATCGGCCAGCCATAACTTTTGATAAACAATAAATCGAAAATAAACCGTCCCGTTTCTACATAACATTAATTATACCAGCATATTGCAGTTTAATTACCTTATCCTCGGTATGAGTTTATATAAAACGATTTTTTTAAGCTATCGATGAAACTCTCAAAACCTAATATGTATATCAGGCGGAAACGACACTAATATACTTTTAAACAAAGAGCAAATCCTTAGCTACCCGATACACTTACATATTGGGTAAGGCTTCCTGGATTAAGGGAAGAATAGCCTCGACCTCCTCTTTTGATAACCTTCCCAGTTTAGCAAAACGGGGATTACCCTCCGGATCGTTATTCTCCCTTGATATCTGCAGTTTCTTCGGGCCGTTGTTGTAGGAATATACGCTTACGGTAATTCTTCCGTCTTTTGCATCCCAGGATTTTGAAAACACCTTTTCGTCCAAACTGCTATCGTACGGCATATACCCTCCTTTTTATGTTTATAAATCGCGTCATTTCTATATAACATTTCGGGACGCGGATTACCCGAAGGCAAGACGCCAGCCTCGCATAGCTCCCGCGGCCTCGCCGCAAGCCTAATCTCGCGCTTGGTCTCTATTAATGACTTGAATCATCTCGCAGAGCCTGCCATAGTCGCGCAGATTGAAGTTCATTACAAGACGGGGCAACTCGAGACATTCCCCTTTTTGAATTTCCTCATCCAGAGGAAGCGAAGGTTTAATTTCACCGCCTGTCAGAATATCCTTAAATTCCTGGTTTATAAAATTTAATGTCTTTCCGGAAATCTTTTTATTCAGCCTTAATACAGTCAAGCCTGAGACATACCTTATCGAGTGATATATTCTATAAAAATCTTCTATATATTTAACAGCCTCGTCAACGCTTTTTACAATACGAAAAAGATTAAAATCCGCCTTATCAATAAATCCACTCTTAACCAATTGGTCGTTCACAAAATGCTCCCAGGCGCTCCAGTATGTCGAACCCTTCGGCTCCATTAAAGCTATAGGCCTGGGTTTAGATTTGCCTGTTTGGATTAAGGTAAGCATTTCGAACCCTTCGTCATTTGTGCCGAATCCCCCGGGAAAAAGGGCGGTTGCGTCAGTCTCCTTGACAAAAATTAACTTTCTGGTAAAAAAATATTTAAAGTTAATTATTTTATCATTTTCGTCTATGTATGGATTGGGTTTTTGTTCAAAGGGAAGGCGAATGTTTAATGCGAAATCTTTTCCCGCATTTGCGCCTTTATTACCGGCCTCCATAATCCCTGGGCCGCCTCCGGTTATAATCATATAACCTTTTGCTGTCAGTTTTTGCGCAAATTCCTCAGCCATCTTATATTCGGCTGATGACTTTTTCGCTCTGGCCGAACCAAAGATTATGACCTTTTTGACATCTCTATAAGGAGAAAATATCTTAAAAGAATACCTCAATTCCTTCAGCGCATTATTTACAAGCTTGAGGTCTCCCTTGTCAGTTGATTCCAGCCCTAACTTAACAGCGGTTGTGAGTATCTCATGCAACAGGTGTTCGGTTTCAGCAGAACCGGACCTCCTGGCAAGTTCATCTATCAGGCTATCTATAGCTTTATCGCCGACTTCGTATTCTCTCGGGATATTTTTCATCATTAAGATGTTTAGCCATTTCTTTAAAACCTCCGAACACGGTCTCTAAAACTATACTCCATACAACCTTATATTCATTGTCATAACATATCGAATCAGAAACGGGTTTACCATCTACTGAAATGAGTTTCACTCCGGTGTGGAATAAACCTGTATATTTCGGTTTAAGCCTCTTAGACCATTTTACCCTGCCCTCCATCTGGATACGCACCCTTGTATTTGGAAGGTCAACCTCAAGCAGGAGCATATCTCCCTTTCCCAATTTCTTCTTTGAAACAAAGCATAGCCCTTCTGCGCTGATATTTTTGCTCAAGCCCGAATATCTCCTTGAAATGTGCTCTTCTTCGTTAATATGAAGTATCCGAAACTTAACCCTTGTCTTAATATCGTAGGTAACCCGAAAATAAACCTTCAGTTCTGTATCAAAGCGGCTGTATTTTCTTCTCTCTTTTTTAGCCCTTACCATAGAATCTTCTTCCTTGTTTAATTATGTGAGGGATCGGGGTGTTTTCTATATGTTTCCCGAGCCCTCAATTATGTACCTATAATTTAGCCGGTTCTCTTTTTATTATAACCTTTTCTTTGGTGAGCTGGGATAGTCTGTTGTAGAAATCTTTCACCTTGTTATAATCTGTAGCGCTCAGGCGTGAACGCTTATATCTTCTAAGTTCTGTCTCGGTGATTGTCTTGCCACTGTTTTTAAAACCCCGTAAAAACTCGGCAAATTCAGTTTCTAAATGCACCTCTTTCGGAAGATTTGCGATTTCAAAACCTTCCGGAATCTCATATATAATAACATACTTATTGAGAGAATTTGAACGAAACATAATCGGATAAACCCTTTTTTCTTTCGCAAAATAGGTATCCCTTCCGTAATCCATTCCCCCGAATACCATAAACTCACCCATAACAGCGGCCCAGTGGGGCATTTCGTATTTTATGAGGCTTTTTATTTTTTCATACTCGGTGTCCAGATTCTCCCATTTCTTTTCAAGCATTTTCCCGCCAACGGTATGCGCCTCGTCAAGGCTTTCCATAAACTCCGCTTTCTGTTTCTCGGTCATATTCTTCCACCCTCTTCTAAAGTTTATGGAATAGTCCTTGGACCACTGAGAGATTACTTCAATTAATGCAGAGCCGTCCTCTCTTATAGCAATCCTGGATTCTTTGAAGGTGGCACTTTCCGATTCATCCGCTATCGCTAACTGGTCAAAATAGCCTGATTTGTCGTTTATTACAAAAACATATCCTCCATCCAGGCTTAAAGGCGCTTCATTAAAGAGGTGGCCTTTTTGTAAAATATCCGTGTAGTGAGTTTTCCCGTCACTCGCTATCGCCAGAATGGCATGGTTAAAATAAGCGGGCATAGGTAATTTATCGCTGGGATTTCCTGAATCCTCGTCGCAATAAAGAACCGGGTAAGAGGTTATTTTTGCCTCTTTCAACATAGCCATAAAAACCAGCACCTGGTCCTTGCAGTCACCGTATTTGTTGTTAAATACCTCATCTGTTGGGTGCGGTTCATAACGGTGGTAGCCGAAACTCATTGAGACATAGCGGAAATTATCCTGGATGTATTCCACTATCGCCTGTATCTTCTGGGCTTCGTTATTCTTGCCATTTATAAGAGCAGATACCTCTTTTTTTATTGCATCTGAAATCTTCAGGTTTTTATTTGTCAACTCCTTATACCATACGGCTATATCTGACCAGTCCTTGATGCTTGAAACAATCGCATATTTATAAAACTCATCATACGGCGGCATATATTCTTCAGGTTCAAACTTATCCAGGCTCTCTTTTGACCAGGAATATATGAGGCTATCTTTTGATTCCTTTATATTGGGCCTAATATCTGTATTATGATTAACTATCCGGACGGATATGCCCTTTGGAATGATGAGCCTATACGCTAAAGACTTCACAGGCGCCTCAAAGGTAAAATCGAACTTGTCCCAGAAGGCACCCTTTATTATCGGCTTTTTATTCACTATTGTCGCCTGCCAGTCTATGATGCTGCCGGGTATTACATTGGGCATAGTTATAACCTTTGTGCGGCTGTCCGAATATAGAGGCTCTCCCGAATAAGGATTTAAATCCTGGATGGATTTATAGTTCATCCTTTTGCCGTCCGGGGTAGTTATAAAAGCCTTTATGTCTTTTATCTCTTCGAAACTCCTGTCGTAATCTATGGGGATCTCTCCCAGGGATTTCGCCTCTTCTTTTTGTATTCGTGTAACTACGTGGACTTTCTCTATAGAGGAGTAGTCTTTTTTTAGTTCAACGGTTCGCTCTATTAAAAGGTGGGTATAAACTTCATCAGCGTGTCTTTTGTCCCAGGATGCAGGCTCATCCTGCGCCATGCAGAGAGAGCATCCTAAAAAGAGCAGGATAAATATTAACCCAAATTTTTGGATTAATCTTGAAATTTTTCCGGGCATGCTAATCAAAAGGTTAGGGGGGGTTTTTATGCCGGATTACTTCCACAAAAAGGTCTACGAGTTCGGGATTAAACCTTGTCCCCCTGCTGTTTAATATCTCATCTATCGCATACTTGGATGAAAATGCCTCTTTATAATCCCTTCCTGTAGTTAGGGCGTCATATACATCTGCAAGGGCTATAATCTGGCTTGCCTGGGGTATAGCCTCGCCTGCTAAGCCATGGGGATAGCCTTTGCCATCCCACCTTTCGTGATGATACATAATCCACGGTAAAATATCGTGGAAATCTTTAAGCGGTTCGAGTATCTTAACACCTATTAGTTCGTGCTTTTTTATAAAATCAAACTCCTCTTCATTAAGCTGGCCCTTCTTGTGCAGGATGCTATCCGGAACACCTATCTTGCCAAGATCGTGTAAAAGCGCTGCCTTAGAAAGTTTATCCTTTTCCTCTTTGGGCCAGCTAAGCCTTTCTGCCATCGTAATGGCGTAATTGCACACCCTTTGTGAGTGGCCCTCGGTATACGGGTCGCGCGCCTCAAGGGCATTTACCAGAGAACCTATTATCTGGAAAAAGGCCTCTTTGGTCTTGGCGTGCTCCTTCTCAAGTTCGCCTATCAATAAGAGCAGTTCCCTGTTCTTTTCTTCTATGTCCTCGTCAAGGCTTTCCAATAGTTTTGCCTCATCCTTTATCCTTAAGTGGGGGTGTGTGGCAATAGCGGCAAAATCGTTGTCGCTAAATAGAACCAGGCCTTCTTTTTTCTTCTTGAGTTCGCTTGAGATAACAAAAACCAGTTCCTTTAAGGGATATTCCCTCTTTACCTTAATGTATCCTGCTCTTATATTTGATTTAATACCCTCTTCCGAAAGGTGTTCCTGCAGGTTATTTTTCAGAAAACCTGCTATCTGTCCAATCTTAGAGCGCGAACAGGCTATGCCGCCCACCACCTCTTCATCTGAGACGACAGACCAGAAACTTTCCCTTACGGAAATGGCAGACTGTATCCTCTGCCAGATATTCTTTAGCCTATCCAGAGGAATATCCGCTGTGGCTTCTTTAAATGATTCCAGATGCAGAAATACCAAAAATAAGTCTTTTTTAAGATATATCTTTTTGGACTCCAATTCCAGGCGGTAATAAAAATATCTTAATGTAAAAAGGCCTCTCAGGGGGTCAAGCGTAGCCTTATTCTTTATTCTTAAAAGGGCGGCGAGGAAACTGAGGTATTTATAGAGGCTGCCTGCGATAAAGAATAAAATTCCAAAAAACACT
>CAZDNS010000063.1:0-10608 GCA_964506845.1 uncultured Planctomycetia bacterium
GGGTATAGTAAAAAGAGAAACTGCCCTTTATGGTTACATTATAATCAAGTTTAAGGGAATGTCCTGTTAACCCTCTTGTTGATACGGGAGGGGCTGTGAAGGACGGAACGCATCCGCCGGGCAATTCCTCATCCCCCTGATTCTTTCCGCCAAGCAGGTTATATGTTATAGCCTTATTGAAATCATCAACCAAGATACTAAATACTTCTGCCTTGGCAGACTCTCCTTGCGCAAAGCTGTATTCCGCTTCCGCAACACAGAAGGCAAGAAGAAATATAAAAAATAAAACAACCGCATTATTAAATTTCATCTTACCCTCCTTTCAGCCTTTTCCCAGCCAAACTTTGCAAAATTTAAATCATCTATACATATTGTCCCCACCTTTTCGGTTGCTAATATATCATCAAAAACCATAACAAATTCTGTCATATCCGTCCAGTCCGTAATAGCATTGACCTTTTTTAATTTATCAAGTGGCATCACTATTCTTTGCCAATCAGGAGTTACGCCACTTATAAAATACACTACCCTTTCGCCCTTCTTATTTTTTAACTCTACCTTGAGCTGAGTAGTAAATTTATCTTCTCCTTTTACCAAAAAGCTGACATATTCATATGGCGTAATATCTAAATGATTGAGCTTCATCCAGAATCCATTAAACGCAGGCCTTGGAGAACCTACGTCATAATTTAACCTCACAAAATAGTCTGGCTTGCCAAATCTGTCTAATGTTTCGCCGATTCCCATCCTGCAAAACTGCGTTTCATCCTTTGGGTCATTTTCCCAGGTGCCAAACTCCCCGGCAAAGCTGCCAAATACCTTTTTAGTCCCAGAGCTAAAATCTGTTACCAGCAAAACATTATCCTTGTCAGAAACAATCGTATCGTGAATCTCAGCCTTTTTATCCTTTTTCTGTACGAGCTGATCTTCTCTTAATTCTTGGGCCTTCTTAATACGTACGGCTTCCTCTTCTTTGGCCCTCTTAGCTTCTTCAAGTTCCTTAGCCTTCCTGTCTTCTGCCTCTTTGGCTTTTCTGGCTTCTTCTAATTCCTTGGCCCTTTTGGCCTCTTCGAGCTCCTGGGCATTCTTAATCCGGCTGGCTTCCTCTTCTTTGGCCCTCTTAGCCTCTTTAAGTTCTTTAGCTCTCCTGGCTTCCTCAAGTTCCTTAGCCTTCCTGGCTTCTTCCTCTTTGGCTCTTTTGGCTTCGTCAAGCTCCCTTGCCTTCTTAATTCGGGCAGCTTCTTCTTTAGCCCTCTTAGCCTTCTCTAATTCTTTGGTTTTTCTGGCTTCTTCAAGTTCTTTTTCCGACGGTTTTGTGGTGTAACCGCCTTTTACATAAACATACCCTCTGTTTCCCCATGGTTTTATCTGTCCGGCTTTATTCGGCCACCACCAGTGTCCTCCACGTGCCTCGTCTTTTACAGGCCCGGGGTTAGCATCCGTTGGCCACCATTTTAAAATCTCCTGAAGTTTTGCATCATCCTTTGCAGCAACTGGATGAATATTACACAAAAAAGTCAATCCCAGCGCTCCAATTATTAACACTGCCAAGTAATAACGATAATGTTTCATAAACCACCTCCTTTTTGCAACTGCTAAAACGCAAAAATTTCTTTGCGTCTTTTGCGGGTATTCTGCGCTTTTGCGGTTACTCCTTTTCCTTTAAGGCTAATTTCTCCTCAAGAACGGGTATGACTGCAGGATTTAATAAATATCTTTCAATCTTTACTGTTATGTCGATAGGCACCTTCTTTGGCAGTAAGTCTATCTTTAGATTTTTGGCGAGTTCCCCTTTCTTTAAGGAAAAATCTGTATCGGAAAGTGTTCTTGCCTCATCAAATACCGCGATTATCTTTTTTCTCTGGGTATCCTCATCGACAATCAAGCCCTTTGGCGAATGTTTTTTTGCCTTAAATAAAAACTCGTTTGCAAGGCTTTTTTTCAGCGTGTCATATCTTTCCTTGGGCATGTTTCTTATCTGTTCAAGCTTTTTCGCTCCGGCCTCGCTATTCTCTGCCTGGCCAATTTTGGCAGGGCCCTTGGGCGGGATAAGGCAGGGCTTAAATTCATCTATTAAGTAAAGCTGGGTTTCGCTTAAATTCTCTTTTAATTCCTTTGCTACTACCTCAATCCTTTTGTTATAACCCTCCTGTATCATCTCAAGCCTGCGTGTCATCATATTTGTTTTCTTTGTTATATCGTCCGCAATAGCGCCATTATAATCTATCAGTTCTTTCCTTAACAGGCCGAGGGTTTGTTCATCTTCTTCGGATAACTCTTCTATATTTTGCTTGGATTCGTCTCTTATTTGCTTCGCCTGTCTGGCTTTATCCAGTATAAATTCCATCTGCTCCTTATCCAGATACAGACCGTTTATGAGATTTAGGGTATGAATCTCCTCTTTTAGATCCTTCTGCTTCTCAAATTCCTTTGAAAATCCCGACGGGACGTTTAATGCGTAAGAAAACAATGCGAATAGGATAGGGATAACAAAACCGTATGGCTTCATAAGTCTTTAGACTTTATCATAGAGATTAAACTATTGTCAACTGTTTTATAAAACCAAAAACGGCTCAAAAAGAGCCGTTTATTGACTTAAAGTGGCGAAAATAATATGCGCGGTGTACATACACCGCGCATATTCTCTATTCCTTGCTGTTTAAACAGCTTGGGATAATTTTCGCGATTCAAAATCTATCAGCAAAAACCGTAGGGCGTTTCGAGTGGCGGGGACGACGGGGCTCGAACCCGCGGCCTTCAGATCGACAGTCTGACGTTCTATCCAACTGAACTACGTCCCCAAAAATGGCATATGGCCTATGGCAAATTGCTAATGGTATTACCTATTTGCCATTTGCTATTCGCTATTTGCTAAGTTGGTGGGCGGTAGGGGAGTCGAACCTCTGACCTCGTGAATGTAAGTCACGCGTTCTAACCAACTGAACTAACCGCCCTAATATTTCAAATATCGCCACATCCTCTACAACAAAAAACGTTAGCCCGGTGGCCAGGTCATTCGTCTTCCGCCGAGCATATGCATATGGATATGGTATATGGTCTGGCCTCCGTATTCCTCGCAGTTTACCACAAGCCGAAAGCCATCCATCTCAATCTTCAGTTCCTTTGCTATCTCAGCTGCGGCAAGCGTCATATCGTTCATAATGCCTGCGGTATCCTTTGTCAAATCCGAAACCTTGTCTATATGGACCTTTGGGACAATTATGATATGAACCGGCGCCTGCGGATTTATATCCTTGAAGGCTAATACCCTATCGTCTTCCTTTACGATTGAGCAATGCACTTCCTTTTTGATCATTTTACAAAATAAACAATCTGCCTTTAGTTTTTCCATAAAATATCACCTCTATCTTTAATGAGCAGATAACTTACGGAGCTCTGAAAGAGTGACATAAGTTATAGCGAAGCGTCTGCGAATTAAACCCTTGACATTTTGCCTTAGAAAAGTTGCATCCATAACAAAATGTCAAGGGTCAAATTCAACCAGCATACTTACGTTCACTTCGTTCCATAAGTCTGGGTTTCATTTGAAAACCCGTAATGGCCTATCTTCTCGGATAAACCGAAATACTCGCCTTGGTTATACACGAACGGGTCTGCCCTTTTATAATCTATTCTTTCTTCCTTGTCAAGGAGTTCTTCGTCCGCCTGAACGCTGAGTACCTCTCCTATAAACATATCGTGGCTACCGAGCGGTTTTATCTCTATTAACTTACATTCAATATTTACGGGGCATTCCTTTATAACAGGCGATTTTATCTTTGACGCGTTTAAGGCGGTAAAATTCAATCTCTTGAATTTATCAACGTCTCTGCCGGATAGAATACCCGCAAGGTCAACCTCTTTTATTAAAGATGCTCTCGGTATATTTATTACAAACTCTTTTGCCTCTTTAATCATTTCGCCTGTAAGCCTCTTGGGCCTGATTGACACTGAAATCAAGGGCGGGTTCGAGCATACAATTCCGCACCAGGAGGCAGTCATAAAATTTGCCCTTCCTTTTGAATCCGCTACGCTCACCAACACCACAGGGCAGGGATATAGCCCTGTGTCAGGACGTAATATCTTTTTTGCCATATCTTTTTATAAGCCTCTTTATCCTATGTAAATTTACTGTATCTTCCTTATTATACATTAATAAAACCTTAAGCGCCCTATTATTTCCGTATTCCTTATATTCATTCCACAGTTTCATTGCCTGATAACCGTCTATGCCTTCGGTCTTACGCCTTATGCCCAGCAGTCTTTCGGTGCCTTTTAAACCGCCGTATAATCTTTTTCTGTGGCATTCCCTCATCAGGTCAAAACATTCAAATCCTCCTGTCAAGTCTATGTCAAAAACCCTTCTAATCATCGGGATATCAAACCTGTCTCCATTATAGGTAAATATCCTCTTTACGCCTTTAAGGCTCTCAAGGATAGAATCTCTTGTTGCCTGCTCTCCGACAAGCTGTCTAAATTTCCTGTTTGAAAGATAGATACCTATAACTGTTATCTCCATTTCGTAGGAGGTTTCTATGTCAATATAGGCATCCATCTTATGAAATTTTACTGCCAATATCCGGGTTTTTATCCGGCATTAAAATATATATACCGTTTTTGTCGGATGCGGCAAGAAGCATTCCGTTACTCTGAACTCCCCGTATCGTTGCAGGCTCAAGGTTTGTAATAACCACTATATTCCTTCCTAAGAGTTCTTCCTTTTTGTAGAAGTTTTTTATGCCTGCTACGATTGTTCGCGTATCTGTGCCTGTGTCTATTTTTAAAACATACAACCTCTCTGCATTCGGATGGTCCTCAATCTCAAGCACCTTAGCAACTTTAATGTCCAGTTTTTTAAATTCATCAAATGTAATCATTATAGCACTCCGCAATGTTAAAAGTTAAAAGTGTAAAGTTTTAAGTTCCAGTTTTGTGCCTGCCGACAGACAGGCTTTGCGCTTTTAGTTTTTCGCTATCTTATATCAACTTTTTTTCCTTCAGATACTCCCGGCTTACCAATATATCCTTGATCGAATGCGGCTCTACTGTAATCACAGGTTTTATAGAAAGCTCGTCAAGAATATTAAAAAAACTCGGTATGGGAAGCGAACCCTTTCCCAAACCCAGGTGCTGGTCAATCTTGCCGTTGTTGTCAGAGAGGTGTACCTCTCCAATAGACTCCCTTGGATATTCCCTGATATATTCCAGGCCGTTTTTCTCTCCGAAAATGTAATAATGCCCAAAATCAAAACAGGCCTTAAGGTTTTTATCCTTTATCTCATCGAGTAGGCCCAAAATTGCCTTTGGGGATTTATCTATTGAATTTTCTATAAGAACGGTTATTCCATATTCCCTTGCCTTATCGAGAAGCCTGCTCCAACCACTAACCGCATTCTTGAGCCATTTCTTCAAATAACTGTCGTAATATATCGGGAAAAAGCTGGAATGCAAAACCACCCTGTTCGCATTAAGGCTTCTGCATAACTCAAGCGTCTGCTCGTATCTCTTATAGGTTGCCTCTCTTATAACCGGGTCAAGGCTTCCCAGATTTAAATCCATAAAAGGGCCGTGGAGTATCTTTGAAAGGTTGTATTTTTCAAACGTGGAATTTATAAGGCCGATATCCTCTTTTTGGCATTCATCTAAGGCGGTTGAATCAAAAAATATCTCGCAGTTAATCAGATTCTGGGATATAAAATCCAGATTTTCCATAAGGGTTTTGTAGGGCACATGGAAATATAACCCGTTTATTCGCATATCTTAAAATCGTCCTTTTTTAACTCTATGAAATCCGTATCTGACCTTGCCTTTAGAGTAGGATGTGTCTTTTTACCAAAAATGCTTTTTATCTTATTCTTTGCCAGAAATAAAAGTCCCAAAGCGCCAAAAAAGACCGATGCAAAAATACCTATTATGCCTATCAGAATCAATAAGACCACTATAAACATTATTACGGATAAAAATATAATAATATTTTTAAATGGCGAGTTCTTGAGATTTGTTATTATAACTGTGCGGCGCGATATCATTTTACATACCTTAGTTTTGAGCCGTCCTTGATGCAGAAATTAATTTTATCCGGATAATATTCCCCGCATTCGGGACAGAATTTCTCTTTTGCCTGGTTGTTTTCGTGCGCGTTTAATCTGCGTATCTCGCTTTGAGGTATTGAAAGGTTGGTTAACTCCTCCTCGACCAGCCTGATGCGCTCTGCTGCAGGCGGGTGGCTCCTTAAAAAAACCACCATAGATAAGGGGTCTTCCTTTTCAAGCTTCTGAAGTTTCTGTAACATCGTAATCATCGCATATGGGTCATAGCCTGCCTTATAGGTATACCTAACGGCGAGCCTGTCCGCCTCCCTTTCATCCTCCCTTTCGTATCCTAAGGAGACAAGGTTCATCGCTATGCCTACTGTTCTTTCTACCTCCACTGCCTCACCATGGCTAAATGCAAGACTCATCAATAAATTATAACCCATTACCGCCTGCATCTTCTTTATGCTATGCCTTGCCGCAACGTGCGCTATCTCATGGGCAAGAACGCCTGCAAGTTCATCGTCTGTGCTTTTTTCCATAAGGCCTGTATTTACATAGACGTATCCTCCGGGTATTGAAAAGGCGTTCATCTCCTTTTCCCTTATCACAAAAAAGCGGTATCTAACATCCTGCCTTTCGCACACCTGTGCGACATCCTTACCTATTATATTGAGCCGTTCATTCAGCGCAGGGTCTTGTGAAATCCTGTATTGGCGGCTAACCTGATAGGCAACCCTGTTTCCTATTGCCACCTCCTGCGCAGTGTCAATAAATATTAACTCCTCTCTTCCTGTTGCCGGATTATAAACCGTTGCACATCCGGAAAGGATAATACCTATAATAAATATAAATAAAAATTTAACTCTCATAGGACTTAAAATTATACAATACGGATGCTAAAAAAGCAACTTAAGTCAAGCCTGCCCTGCCTCTATCTCCCATGCCCTATAGGTATTCTGGGGGAGTTCGTCGATAAATAAGGAGGGTCGCGAGATGACCTCGCCGAATTTATAGTGGGGATGGCTCATAGGATGGGTAAGATACAGGTGGGTCTTTGCCCTGGTTATGGCAACATAGAATAATCTTCTTTCCTCCTCAAGATTTTTTAGGTTTTCCATAGCCTTTGGGTGCGGGAAATGGCCGTCGCTTAGGCCTATTATAAAAACCACTCTCCATTCAAGCCCCTTTGCCTGATGAATGGTGGATAAAACTAAAAACTCTTCTTCTTTAGCTTGCCCGAGCATTGTCTCTCCCCTAAAGCCTTCTCTGATTGTAATATCCTGAAGGAATTCTTTTAAAGAGTTATAGGTGTGGGCAAAATTGGAGAGTTCCTCCAAATCCTCAAGCCTGTCGCGGGCATTCTCAAAGGAATTTAGAACATACTTGTCATACCCGGAGTTTATTATAAGGGTTATCTGGTTTGAGGGGTTATTTCGGTTTGGCTCATCCTCTAAAAGCCGCATAAGCCGGCAAAAGCCCTGCCAGGATTTATCCGCCTTATGCGAAAGTTTTATTTTAAACTTACTGCTGAATATTGTATTCAAATTAAAATCATATCTTGAAAGTTCGTTAAATAGTTTATCCTTTGTTGCTTTACCGAAACCCTCGTATAAACCCAGGGCTCTTTTCCAGGCTACTTCATCCCTCGGATTTAGAATTATCCGAAGATAACTCAATACATCCTTTATGTGCGCCTGCTCGAAAAATCTTATACCCCCTCTTATCACATAGGGGATATTCCTCTTTAAAAGCTCAAGTTCCAGTTCTGCTGCCTGATAGCGGGAGCGGAATAATACCGCAATATCGTTAAGAGAAATTCCCTCATCCCTTAATTCAAGCGCCCTTTGAACGATAAAAGCGGACTGCTGGCTTATATCCTGAAGCCTGACCAAAACAGGCTTTGGACCCTTAGGGGTTAAACTTGTCAGGTGTTTTGGATACTGCTCAACGTTATTTTTTATGCTTTCGTTGGCGAGGTGTAAGATTTTAGCAGTGCTTCTATAATTTATCTCAAGTTTATAAATCCTTGCACCTTTAAAGTATTTTGGGAAATCCAGGATATTCCTTACCTGGGCGGCTCTGAAGGAATAAATACTCTGGGCATCATCTCCTACCACAAGGATATTTTTATGATATGAGGAAAGGGGCTTTATTATTTCATATTGAAGCCTGTTTGTATCCTGATACTCATCCACAAGAATATACTTAAACTGTATCGGGTATCTGTCGGCTGCCTCTTTTACCTCTGTTAAAAGCTCAAGCCAGTTTGTTAAGAGGTCATCATAATCCATAGAATTTGCATTTTTCTTTCTCTTTATGTATAGTTTGTTTATGTGCTCTATATCGGCGGTCAACTCCTCAAAGTAGGGGTATTTTTCCCTTATCACGGATTCTATCGCGTCAGTGCTGTTAGTTGCAAAGCTTATTATGGCCTGGATTACATTGGGTTTTGGGAACCGACTCTGATAAGAAGATTTTTTCAAATCCTCGTATGAGGATTTTATCAATTGAAGGCTATCCTCTTCGTCCAGAATGAAGAAGTCTCTTGTATAGCCTAATTTCTCTGCATACTGGCGCAGGCACCTGTTTGCGATATGGTGAAATGTGCCGCACCAGATGCCTTTTGGCTTTTTTCCTAAAAGCAATTCCACCCTGTTTGCCATTTCTCTGGCTGCCTTGTTGGTGAAGGTAACAAGAAGTATATGCTCTGGTTTTATCCCGCTTTCAAGTAGATACGCCACTCTATAAATAAGCGTCCTTGTCTTCCCGCTTCCTGCGCCTGCCAAAACCAGAACAGGTCCATCAGAGTCAGTAACTACCTTATACTGCTGGGGATTTAAGTCATTTTTGTAATCTATCTTTTTGGAAACCTCCGACCGCGGAGGCTCCTTTAAAATATACTGCTTCATCTTTATTTAAATATCTCGGCGAGCCTTATGCGTTTTGATATGGGCGGATGGTCATACATTAAAATTTCTATCAATAGGGGTGGCTCTTTGTCGGAGAGATTTTGGTTGGCTAATTTCTCCATAGTGGATATAAAGGCGGGTTTATTCTTTGTAAGAACCAATGCGTGTTTGTCTGCCTGGATTTCAAGACGCCTTGAAAAGGCGTTTTGAAGAGGTAGAAAGATAATCTCGAATATGAGAAAATAAAGCATAAGGAACGGAAAATTTGCTATATCATATATATTTGAGAAGCCAAGCCTCAGGCTATAATTATCGAGGATAAACTTTAAAATAAACACTGCCAGAAATGTCAGAACCGAGCCGACAATAAGATGCTTCCAGATATGGGCAAATTTCTTGTGGGCTATTTCATGCGCCAGCACCACCTCTATCTCATCATAATTAAAATTTGAAAGTAGGGTATCTGAAAGCAGAATTCGTTTAGATTTACTTATGCCCGTAAAGGCGGCGTTTGCCTTTTTGGTATCCTTGCTTAAGTTTATCTCGCATATGTCCCTTACCCGCATCCGCGATAATAAAACTAATTTTGCAAGCCTCTCCTTAAGCGTTTCATCTTTAAGGGGGGTGAGTTTATAGAACAAGGGGATTATAAATATAGGGGTAAACTTCGCAAGAACTATACTAAAAAATATCCATGCTATAGAAATAAGAACCCACCAGGTCTGGGGATAATTCTTAAGGAAAAAGTATAATAACTCTATCAAAGGAAGCGCTATGCAGGCAGATAAAATATTCTGCTTCAGATATCTCTTAACCCAGGAAAAGAAACTCTGATTTGACAGATTAAATTTATGCTCCAGCATATACCCAGAGTAAAAATCAAGCGGCAGGAAACTAAACCAGTATATCAGTCCGAACATTACAAGGAAAATAAATAAGCCGGCATACAGATTGTCTGTTAAATTATAGACAAATTCCATCAGAAAATGGTTTATCCCAACATATAATATTGTGCCTAAAAATACAAAGGAGAGTATCAGGTTTATAAAAAAGACTCTGTATTTTATCCTTGAGTATTGTTTTGCCTTAGCGCTGGCTTCTTCCATCTCTTTTCCTTAGATATAAACTCCTTATATGATTAAAAATCTCCGCATACTCTTTTGTTTTATAGTCAGGATACGTCCAGTTAAAACTTTCAAAACCACCTTTTCTAAAAAATAGGGTTATCTCTACATATATGCCTTTTCCCAGATATATCCTATGGAAATAATCCTTTGTTGTTGCAAGAATAAGTTTTGCCGAGGTTATATAGCCGGGGTCGAGGTTTATATTCCGGCTCGGCTTATTCCTGCTTCTTGAAAACCCTTCCTCAAGCCTATTGGTATATAATTTTATATCAGTAAGTTCTTCGGCTGCAATAAGGTTTTTAAAGCTTATGAATTTCCTTTTGAGATTTCTTCCTATTTCTTTCTGGTAGTAGTCAGTGAAATTAAAATCTATGGTAGGGCTTTCATAGTCTATCTCTCCAAATTTCTTTACCAAATATTTCTTAGCATCCCCAAATAGATTTTCTTTATTCGCTATCATTCCAATTATAAGATTTACCTTGGAGTGTTTTTTTGCCTTGGACATATTATTAAAACACTGGTTAAGGTTTAGGTTGA
>CAZDNS010000064.1:0-10561 GCA_964506845.1 uncultured Planctomycetia bacterium
AGGTGCCTTTTCCTAAACTCCACTCCGAGTTCTTTGGCGAGCTCTTCGCATTTTTTAATATCTATCTGCGGCATCTCAATACAGGTAATAGATACCTCTGGTATTACCTTTTTACATTCAAGTATAAATTCCTTAATCTTGTTAAAGGTATCGGGTCCAAACTGCGGTTTACAGAGCTCTAAATACTTATCAGGGCTATCGGCATTAAGACTAACGCATATCTCATCTATTATTCCTTTTAGGTCTAAAACCACATTCCTTTTGTGTATCAGGTTTCCGTGGCCATTTGTGTTCACCCTTACGTAGGCACCCCTGGCTTTTAACGCCTTGCCAACCTCAAGTATCACGTCAAGCCTTAAAAAGGGTTCGCCGTAGCCGCAGAAAACTATTTCTCTGTACTGGCGGGGGTCTCCTATAGCCTCTATAATCTCCTCGCTCCTTGGCTCATATTCAAGTCTAAGATTATGTCCCTTTACAAAATCCGTAAAGTCTCTAACGCAAAAGGTACAGTTATCTGTGCACCTATTTGTAATATTGAGATACAGGGAATCTCTGATTTTATATGCTATTGCGCTTTTTATAATCTCCTTGTCTTTTATGCCGAAGAAATTAACCGCATTTAGACTGGTGAGCCTTGCCACATCCTCAAAGGAAAACCCGTATATATCTGAAACTGTCTGGCAGAGATATTTTATATAGGCAGGCTCGTTTCTTTTGCCCCGAAAGTCCTGAGGGGGCAAAAAGGGGCTATCGGTCTCAAGCATAAGCCGTTCAGGCGGTATTTGTTTAAGGAGATTTCTCAAGGTATGGGCATTTTTATATGTGAGGTTACAGGTAAAAGAGAAAAAATATCCAATACTCAGATATTTTCTTAAGTATTCCTCGTTTGCCGAAAAACAATGGAGGATAACCTTTTTTGCGCCTGATTCTCTTAAAATAGAAAGGGTATCTGCCTGGGCATCCCTTGAATGGATTACAAGCGGAAGGTTCAGTTCTTTTGCCAACCGGATAAATTTCTGAAAGGCGCTTATCTGCGCCTCTCTTGACGACTCACTCCTAAAATAATCCAGACCCACCTCTCCAACTGCAACCACCTTTTTAGAGGAAAGTGCCTTTTCCTTAAGAAAACTAATGAGCTCATCTGTTACAGTATCTGCATTGTGAGGATGAATGCCTATTGTGGCAAAGATATTCTCATATTGCCCGGCAAGATTTATAGAGCACAGACTCCCCTCTTTAGAACTTCCGATGTTTATAATGTATTTAACGCCTGCCTCATTTGCCCTTTTTATAACCTCGTCTCTATCTAACTCAAACTCCTCAAAATCCAAATGGCAGTGGGTATCTATGAGCATATCTTAGCAGATCCTTAAAAAGTACCTATTATTTTTTAGGAGGCTCTCTGGAAGGTATTTTGTAAGTCTCTCTTTAGAAATTGAATAAATCAAAGGCAACCAATTCTTGGAGCGAGCATAAGGAGCACAGGTCACACTCTTATGAGGCGAGGTTTTTCCGTAGACTACATCTATGCAAGCCCCTTTAAGGGGTTGGGGGTGCTTATAGGAAAAATTGAGCCGAATGTGACGAGCACCGCAAGCGAGTGGAGAGAATTGCGTTGCCTGTATTGGTGAGAAAAATACCGAAGCAAGGGATTGCAATTTATCCATTACTTTACAAGTGGCGACATCTTTCTCAGTTTTTTGACTATCTTTGGTATCACCTCAATACAATAATCAATCTCTTCCTCAGTATTTTGCTCTCCTAAGGAAAAGCGCACAGAGCCCTGGGCAATTACAGTATCAATGCCCATTGCCGCCAGCACGTGAGAAGGCTCAAGGCTGCCCGATGTGCAGGCAGAACCGGTTGACACGCATATCCCCTTCATATCAAAATTTAAAAGCAGCGATTCTCCCTCCACAAATGCAAACCCCAGATTAAGGGTGTTTGGAAGCCTGAGCTCCGGATGGCCATTCAAATAAAGTTCCTCTATATTTTCACTTAACCCCTTATGAAGCCTGTCTCTTAATAACTGTATCCTTGTGGCATTCTGGGCGTAATTATCCTTAAATAATTCAACTGCCCTCCCGAGCCCGACTATCCCTGCTACATTCTCTGTGCCTGCGCGGAGGTTTCTCTCGTGGTGGCCGCCGTGCTGATAGGGTTCTATCTTTACCCCTTTTCTTATATATAAGGCACCTATTCCCTTTGGCCCATAAATCTTATGCGCTGAAATAGACAGCATATCTATCCCAAGTTCTTCCGCCTGCGTAGGAATCTTGCAGAAGCTCTGAACTGCATCGGTGTGGAGATACACGCCCTTCTCCTTTGCTATTTTTGCAAGCTCTTTTATCGGCTGTATCGTGCCTACCTCGTTATTTGCATGCATTATGGAAATAAGACAAGTCCTGTCTGTTATTGAATCCTTTATCTGATTTAAATCCACAAGGCCGTATTTATCCACATCTACATAGGTAACCTTAACACCCTTCTTTTCCAGATACTTACAGGCAGCCAGCACTGCCGAGTGTTCAATCTTAGAAGTAATTATATGGTCTTTACCTGAATCCCTGTTTCTAAAAAGAGTGCCTTTAATAGCGAAATTGTCCGCTTCTGTGCCGCCAGAGGTAAATATTATATCCTCAGGCTCTGTGCCTAAAAAATCTCCCAAAATCTCCCTTGCCCTATCCACGGCATTTCTTGCCTCTCTTCCCTTGGTATGCAGGCTTGAGGCATTGCCATATTGGCTTTTATAAAAAGGCAGCATCGCCTTTAACACCTCAAGATTAACCGGTGTCGTAGCATTATGGTCAAGATAAATCACTCTCTTCATATAGTTTCCTCCAAAAAATCCTTTGATTTTTACACTTATAACTTATAACCAATAACTTGTAACTATTTCTTACTCTATTCTCGGGAATATCGGCTTTCCTTTATTAATTGCCGTATCTGGCTTAGCAAACCCCCATTCCTTTAAGCCTGCGAATTTAAAATCATTGGATATGCCAAGCTGGTCAAATACATCCTCTGATGTCTTTGGCATAAATGGCCGTATTGCTATTGCTACTATTCTTAAAATCTCAATGAGACTATATATAACGGTATTAAGCCTTTGGTCTTTTTGCTTTGCCAATATCCACGGTTTTGCGTCTTCTATATATTTATTTGCGGAATTTATCAGCTCCCAGATAAGGGAAAGCGTCTCGCTTAATTTCAGCTCCTCCATAAACCCATCGTAAGTCCTCCACAGGCCCATTGCCTTTTCTTTCAATTTAATATCATAATCAGATTCATTATGCGGATGAGGTATCCTTCCGTTAAAATAAAGCGTTACCATTGCGAGTGTCCTGTTAAGTAAATTTCCGAGGTCATTTGCCAGGTCGCTGTTTATCCGTTTTTTTATTTGGCCTTCGGAAAAAACACCGTCTAAGCCAAGAGAAATCTCTCTCAGCAAAAAATATCTGTAGGCATCTACGCCATATTTATCCACTAAATAAACAGGGTCAGTGATATTCCCTCTGGACTTGGACATCTTCTCACCCTCTTGGAGCCACCAGCCATGGGCAAAGACGGTTTTGGGTATTTCAAGCCCGAGGGCTTTAAGCATTATGGGCCAGTATATAGTATGCGGCCTCAAAATGTCTTTTCCTATCATATGTATATCCGCCGGCCAGAGTTTTGAAAATCTTTCTGTATCCATAAGGTAACCTGCGCCGCTTATATAGTTAATAAGCGCATCAAACCATACATAGGTAACATGGTCAGCGCTAAAGGGAATAGGAATCCCCCATGAGAGCCGAGAAACCGGCCTTGAAATACATAAATCTTGCAGTGGCTGCTCAAGAAAACTCGATATCTCATTCGCCCTGAAATCTGGCTGTATAAATTTCGGATGCGTCTTTATATAATCTATAAGCCATCCTTGATATTTTGACAGTTTAAAGAAAAAATTCCTCTCGGAGATTTCCTCAAGCGGCCTCTTGCAGTCAGGGCAATTTTCTTCTTTTAATTGGGTCTTTGTCCAGAAGGTCTCGCAGGGCGTGCAGTAGAAACCCTTATATTCTCCGAGATAGATATCTCCCTTTTCATATAAAATACTTAAGACCTTTCTTACCACTTCCTTGTGACGGTCTTCTGTTGTGCGTATAAAATCATCGTAAGAAATATTTAACTTTTGCCAGAGTTCCTTAAAAACCGGGACAAGCGAGTCCGTAAATTCCTTTGGCGAGACGCCCGCTTTCTCGGATGACTGTTTTACCTTCAGGCCATGCTCATCCGTACCCGTTAAAAAAAATACCTCAAAACCCTTCAGCCTTTTGAACCTGGCTATGGTATCGACAATTATATTGGTATAGGAATGGCCTATATGAGGAGAGGCGTTTACATAATAAAGAGGGGTTGTGATATAGAACTTATCCTGCATCTATTTTTTGTGGGCAAATTCTTTTTGATAACCTTCATCAAACTCAACTATGACCGTCTTTTTTAATGGATTTACGCCTATGATTTTACCGGAACCTTCCTTGCACTTATATGTGCAGCCTATCTTTGGCATATCCTTAAGGAGTTCATGATACGTCGCATGCTCATACCCGAGACAGCACATAAGCCTTCCGCACACGCCGGATATCTTTGACGGATTTAATGGCAGGTTCTGTTCCTTTGCCATCTTTATGGTAACAGGCCCGAAGTCCTTGAGAAACTTTGCGCAACAGAGCACCCTTCCGCACGGCCCGAAACCGCCTAAAAGCTTCGCCTCGTCCCTCACGCCTATCTGTTTTAGCTCTATTCTGGCTTTGAAGGTATGCGCGAGGTCTTTTACGAGGTCGCGAAAATCAATCCTCTCTTCAGAGGTGAAATAGAATACAAGCTTTGACCTGTCAAACGAATACTCCACCTCCACAAGCTTCATATTAAGATTTCTTGCTTCAATCTTCTTGAGGCAGGCGTCATAAATTTCCTTCAGTTTGTTTTTGTTTTCCTCTATATGGGCTATATCCTCTTTTGTTGCAGGGCGCGCTATCTTCTTAAGCGCCTCATCCTTCGGCGCTTCTTCTATCGTCTCCTTTTCTGTTACAACCTCGCCGTAATCAAGGCCATATTCTGTCTCTACAATTACACTCTGGCCTATCTTAAGCTTGATGCCTGTAGAATTAAAATAGAGTATCTTGCCTGCATCTCTTAGTCTTACCTGGACCACCTCTATCATATCAGTTGAAAACCTCCCCGAACACATTTATTAACGCTATCTCCTCATTTGTATTCTGAGATAATAAGTCCTCAAGTCTAAGCAAGGCGCTTATTTTAGCGTATAAATTGTCTAATTCATACATTAGAGAAAAACCTTCTATCTGAGTGGTTTTATCGAGGTTGATAATATTATGCTTCTGGTCTGCCTTAAACATTATGGCATCCCTGAAAAAACTTAAAAAAATTCTGACAATATCCCTGAACTCAAGAGTATCTGATAATACGCTGCCACAATTGCCTGAAGATGACGCTGAGCCTTCTTTCTTATAAAAGCTTTTCAGCTCATCTATCGCATCAAACAGTTCGTATCCAAAGGTTCTTCTCTGCGACCCAGTTATAAGAAGGTCGAGGATTTTATTTTTTTTCGAAAATATATCAAGTTTTGACAACCTCTTTGCCTCACCGAGACTTCCTGATGAAAAGTTGCCGATGAACCTTAAAACATCTCTTTCTAATTTAAATTCATCGGATAGGGTTTTTTCAACAATGGCATCGGCTATTGCATTAAATCTTATCCTCTGGCATCTTGAGAGAATAGTCTGTCTCAATAGGTTGGGTTTTGATGTGATAAGTATAAATATTGATTTATCCTGCGGTTCCTCAAGCGTCTTAAGAAGCGCATCCTGAGCTTCGTCGCCAAGACAATGGGCTTCTTCGAAAACAAATATTTTTTGAGCTGCCTCGTAAGGCATTAATGAGGCAAGGTATCTGATATGTCTTACAATATCGATGGAAATTGATTCTCCGGGACACTCCGGTTTTATCCATAACAAATCGCTAAATACGCCGCCGTCTATCTGTTTACAGTTTTTACACCCATCGCATGAATCTCCTTTTGCTTCCAGACAGTTGAGGGCTTTTATAAAATTCCTCGCCGTATACGCCTTACCCACTCCCTCTGGTCCGAAAAACAGAAAACTGCTGGAATACAGCCCTTTCCTCAGGTAGGCTCTAAGAAACCTTACGGCAATTCCTTGAGATTTTATATCTTTTAATGACATTTAATACTACGCTCCTTACCAGTTCCTGCGTATGAGAAACCTTTTTTAGAACAGGGATTATCTTTACTCTTGAAGCTTCTCTTCTTGCAATTTCCAGATACCCCTTGCGCACCCTTCTATGAAACTCGAGCGACCTTCTTTCTATCCTGTCGTCTCTTTTTGTTTTTTTTATACCTTCCTCTGCCTTTATATCAAGCAGAATTGTAAGGTTTGGTTTTATTAAATCTGTAGCCAGGCTGCCCAGAAAGCGTATGATTCTTTTATCCATACCAAGCCCATATCCCTGATAGGCCAGGCTGGCATCCTGAAACCTGTCGCATATCACAATCTTTCCTTTTCTAAGCGCGGGCTTAATCTGCTCCTCGACAAGCTGGCTTCTGCAAGCCATATACAGGAAAAGTTCGGTCAATTTTGACATACTACTGTGGGCGGTATCTAATAATATTCTTCTAATTTCTTCCCCTATAAGGGTACCGCCGGGTTCTCTCGTATGATATATAGAAAAACCTGCTTTCTTTAGAAATTCACACAAGACCTTAGACTGCGTACTCTTACCAGAGCCCTCAGGCCCTTCAAAGGTTATGAATAATCCTCTTTTTTTCATATCTCTGTTAACTTATTCGAAATGTCAAATTTCCCAATGACGCCTGCCTGCCGGCAGGCAGGAATGCCTAATGAATTATCCAATGATTTAATGTCTAAAAAAGCTGTGAAATTGGGCATTTGGACATTTAAACATTAATTCGTCATTCGGATTTAGTCATTGGTCATTTAATTAAAAAATCATTTTAAATTAACAACGTCTTCCCATCTATCCTTTTATTCCAGTTAGTTTTATGCCCTCTACAAAGAAACGCTGATTAAAAATAAATATTATTACTATTGGGAGGGTTACAACCACCGAACCCGCCATAAGTAATCCCCATTCAGTTCCATAAGAACCCTGGAAATAGGCCAGTCCCACAGGCAGGGTAAACTTCTCCGCTGAATTTATCATAATAAGTGGCCACATAAAAGAACCCCATGAGCCCATAAAGGTAAATGTGGTAAGTGTTGCCAGGGCAGGTTTTGAGAGGGGAAGCACTATCCGCCAATAAATACCGAAGTAACTGCAGCCATCTATCTTCGCAGCATCTTCTAAGTCCGAGGGAAGGCTCATAAAAAACTGCCTCAACATAAAAGTGCCGTAGGCGCTGAACATCGCCGGTATAGTCAATGCCTTATAGGTATCCATCCATTTTAAAAGCTCAAACGTGTGTCCGAAGAGGGTTATCTTTATATAACCTGAGAGTAGGACGAATAACGGTATTATAGTGACGGCTCCGGGTATCATCATTGTCGCTATATAGGCAAAGAATAGTTTATCCCTGCCGGGAAACCTGAGCCTGCTGAATGAATAAGCGGCTAACGAACTTGTAAATACCTGACCCAGCGTCACTACAATCGCCACAAATATGCTGTTTATAAAAAATCTTGCAAAGGGTATCTTCTTCCATACGTCTATATAATTCCACCATGCTATTGGATTTGGCAGAAGACCTGTAATGGAAGAACCTGCTCTTAGAAATACCCCCACATCCTGTAACGAGGTAAGCACCATCCAGATAAAGGGGATTACCATTGTAATAGCGCCTAAAGAAAGCAGGACATATGAAATAACATCTCCTATAATTTCAGCTTTAGTTTTTCTTTCAGGTGATTCTAATTTACTATGTTTCATATTTTTAACTCAACTTTAGGTTGAGGGTTAGGTTAAGGTTTAGAAAACCTCAACCTCAGCCTTAACCTTAGCCTTGGTTCTCAATAATGCACAAGTTTTCCGCCGTATCGCCAGTTGAAAATGGTTATTACAAAAATTATGATAAATAAAAACCAGGCAATAGCCGAGGCATATCCAAAATGCTGATAACTGTAAAGTTTGTCAAAGATATAGTATTCCAGAGTCTTGGTTGCGCCGTTAGGACCGCCGCCGGTCATAATCCTTGCCGCCATAAAACCGCCCTGGAAACCGCCTATTACGCTCATTATGAATATAAAAAAAGTGGTGGGGCTTATCATTGGCCAGGTTATAGCCCAGAATTTCTGCCACGAATTTGCACCGTCTATATCGGCCGCCTCATACAATTCCCTTGATATACCCTGAAGGGCCGCCAGATAAAGCACCATATTATAGCCGCCCATGCTCGCCCATAAACCCATTATCATAAGGGCGGGTTTTGCCCAGACCTCTGAGGTGAGCCAGTTTGGACCGCGGAGTTTAAGTCCGAATATTTCTCCTGCCTTAGAAATAACCATGTTCAAGAGTCCGTAGTCCGTATTGAATATCCACATCCAAAGTAAACATACGGCAACGCCTGCAGATATGGTTGGCAAAAAATACATCGTTCTAAAAAAAACTATGCCCTTCATCTTTCTGTTCATAAGAACAGCTATTAAGAGGGAGCCCATCATGCCTATCGGTATCGCCATCATAAGGTAAATGGTATTTCCAAAATACTTCCAGAAATACCCATCCTTCATAAGGTAAATGAAATTCTTCAAACCCGCGAAGTGCGCTGCAGTTATGGGAGGAGTCATATTCCACTCGACAAAACTTAACGCAAAAGAGGCTACTACCGGAAACAGCGTAAATACCAGAAACCCCAATAGATTAGGGAGCAGAAAAACATACGCCCATACAGATTCTTTTGTTTGGGCTTTCATTTTTTCTGTCTCCAGTTTGTGCTTTCCTTAGTATCCTCCAGTATAACACCTAATTCAGAAAGGCTGTTTCTTATCAGGTCTGCGGTTTTAAAATCTCTGTTTCCCCTCGCAGTATTTCTTAGTTGTATCAGTAATTTAACCAAACTATCAACAAGCTCGGCCTCTTGCGTTTTGGCACCCAACTTAGAAAAAAGTCCGAGGATAGAGCCGAGTTCCAGAATAACTTCTTTAGCATATGACAAAACCGAATATTTTCTTTCATTTGAAATCGCGCTGTCATCGAATAGCCTGTTTGAGAGACCTACCAAATCAAATAAATATCCGCTCGCCAAAGCGGTATTAAAATCATCATCCATCGCATCTATAAAAGAATTTTTTAAGGCGCTTATTTTATCCTTTATATCGCCAGGCACATCTTCAAGTTCTCTTTTTAAGGGTGCATTGTCTATAAAATTATCTATTTTATTAAACAGGATATAAAACCGCTCAAGCGCTTTCTTTTGTTCCTCCATCTTCTCATACATAAAATCCTGAGGGCTTGCGTAGTGGCTTGAGACAAAGAAAAGCCTTAAAGCCTCAGGGGTGTAATCCGCCAGAATATCGGATATGGAAATAAAATTACCCAAAGACTTCGACATCTTTTCACCATTAACAGAAAGAAGGCCGTTATGCAGCCAGTAATTAGCAAAGACTTTTCCCGTGCCTGATTCGGATTGGGCTATTTCATTTTCATGATGGGGGAATACGAGGTCAACGCCTCCAGCGTGTATGTCAAAATTTTCTCCTAAGTATTTCATACTCATAATAGAGCATTCTATGTGCCAGCCTGGCCTGCCGTTACCCCAGGGGCTCTCCCAGTAGGGCTCATCACCTTTAGCAGATTTCCAGAGCGCAAAATCAAGACTGTCTTTTTTATCCTTTTCAGAATCTACCCTTACACCGCTTAGGATATGCTCTATATCCTGATTTGAAAGCTTGCCATATTCCTCAAACTTACCAACCGAAAAATATACATTCCCATCTGTCTGGTAGGCATAACCTTTCCTAATCAAACCCTCAATCAGTTGTATCATATCAGGTATGTGCTCCGTTGCTTTTGGCTCTATGTCAGGCGGAAGAACCCCCAGCTTTTCCATGTCTATATAATAACGCTTTAGATATCTCTCTACAACCTCCTGGCAGAGCACCCTTAGATCCTTTACAGAGGAAGAAACTCTCGCAAGGTTTCTTGCTTTATCAATAATCTTATCGTCTATGTCTGTTATATTCTTAACGAATTTTACTTCATATCCTTTGTATTTGAAATATCTCCTTATAATGTCGAATACTACAGCGCTTCTTGCATGTCCTATATGGCATTCATCATATACCGTAACACCGCAGACATACATACCCACCTTGCCAGGGGTAATAGGAATAAACTCTTCCTTTTTTCTTGTAAGCGTATTGTAAATTTTTATAGACATGGTCTAAATCAGTAATTAGTAATTGGTTATTGGGAATTAAAATCTTTTTTTACAAATTACTAATACAAACACATTAAGTAAATTTACACTTAAGCCCAAGCTTACGAATGAGCATAAGACCCATCCTTAAAGGTTTAGGATGGT
>CAZDNS010000065.1:0-10368 GCA_964506845.1 uncultured Planctomycetia bacterium
TTGCGAAACCGACAAAATCCTCGTCGGATTTTGTCGCGCAACCCCTTCAGGGCAAATTTCGCTATTGCAAAATTTGGGATTATTCATCTTATGAAAAATATCGCAATTATAGGAGATGGCGGATGGGGTACCACTTTATCTATCCTTTTATATAACAATGGGTTTAGAATAAGGGTATGGGGCCCCTCCCTGGATTATGTTAAGTTTATCCAGGAAAAAAGAGAAAATCAAAAATTTCTGCCTGGGATAAAAATTCCGGAGGAAATTCTTTTTACCAATGATATCGAATTAGCACTTGAGGGTGCTGATTTTGTAATTTTGGCAATTCCCTCTCAATATATGCGAGAGGTGTTAAATAAAATAAAGAAATCCCGAAATCATCCCTTAAATCTTGTCAGCGCCACCAAGGGGATTGAGATTGAAACCTTAAAACGGATGTCAGAGATTATATTAGAAACTCTTGGCAAGGTGCATCTTTCTGTTATTTCAGGGCCCTCGATTGCCTTTGAGGTTGTAAGAGGGCTTCCGGCTGCCATAGTATGCGCCTCTATTGAGCCTGAATATATGGGAATAATCCAGAAGGCGCTTTCAGGCGAGAGGCTAAGGGTATATACAAATTCTGATGTCATCGGAGTGGAGCTCGGCGGAGCCTTAAAAAATATTATTGCCATAGCCTGCGGTATCTCTGATGGTCTGGGTTTTGGCGCCAATACAAAGGCGGCTCTCTTATGCAGAGGGCTTTCTGAGATAACAAGGCTGGGTGTAAGATTAGGAGCAAAACCCGAGACATTTAGCGGCTTAAGCGGCTTGGGCGATCTTACAACCACCTGTGTAAGCCTTAACAGTAGAAATAGATGGCTTGGCCAAGAGCTTGCAAAAGGAAAAAAAATAAATGAGGTGCTTTCCAGTACAGAGATGGTAGTCGAGGGCGTAAATACAACTAAGGCGGCATATAGGTTAAGTCAGGTTAACAAAGCGGATATGCCGATAACTAACGAGGTCTATCAGGTTTTATTTGAAGATAAAGATCCTATTAAAGCGGTCAGCGATTTAATGACAAGAAGCAGCAAAGAAGAATTGGAAAATTTTAATTTAAGGAATTTGCAATAATTTGCAATTAGCTATTTGCTATTTGCAATTTGCTATGTCGGGGCGTGCCTGCACGCCGAAGTGTGCTTATCGATGGAAGCACGTTACGGCACGCAGGCGTGGCTTCCCTCGCATAGCGAGGGAAATGGGGTTTCCTTCGGCTTGAGGCCCATTACCGGGGCGTGGCTCAGTTTGGTAGAGCACTTGAATGGGGTTCAAGGGGTCAGCAGTTCAAGTCTGCTCGCCCCGACCATCAGGGGCTTCAAGCCTCGGGATTGAACAAGGGGTCGACAGTTTGCCGAATGAAGTTTCTTAGGAAGTTATACTTCGGCATCCCGTCCCGAATGTCAAGACTTCTTGGGTATCTCTTCGGGATTCCGAAGAGATACTTCGAAGAAACACAACATTCGGAAGAGAGTAATAAAAATGTGAGCTTCATTCGGGACAAGTCTGTCCGCCCCGACTTTATTGTAAATCAAACTTATAAAGCATAGGTAAGGGCCTATATATGCCACAAGATAGATATACAGGAGCAGTTGCAAATGAATATGGACATAATATGGCAAAAAGAATTGCATGGTTTTTACGCGCAGAATTGCTAAATGATAGAAGCAATGAAATTAAACTTAACAACAAACGATTTGTTATAAAATCTGCACATAGAAACGTGCCTCAAATTGGAGTATCTGTTAATATGTTACCTCGATTAGATGGAATTATAGCCGCTATCGAAAATGAAAATGGGAATTACAGTTTATATGAACTTGATACCAAATGGTATCAAAAAAATATGACACCATCTCGGAGCCGTAGCCAATACGCTCGTAAAGTTATGATGGTGTCGTGTACATCGGTTAAACAAGAAGGAAAAATACTTTTTGAGTCAATAGGAGTATAGTTTTAACATATAGGTGAAGTATGGACAAAATAAATATAGGTCTTATAGGTTTTGGGACTGTGGGGGTAGGCGTGGTTAGGGCGCTTAAGGAGAAGGCTGCCCAGTTAGAGAGAAAAGCAGGCGTAAGATTAGCCCTTAAGGCGATATGCGATAAGGAATTCAGAAGAAAAAGAAATATAAAGGTTGATAAAAAATTACTTACCAGGGATGTAAATAAGATTTTGGGAAATCCGGATATAAATATTGTGGTGGAATTAATGGGCGGCGTCCATCCTGCAAAGGAATTTATCTTAAGGGCGATTAAAAGCGGTCAGCATATAGTAACCGCAAACAAGGCGCTTTTAGCGCAGGAGGGAGAAGAGATATTTAAAGCCGCAAAAGAGCAGGGTGCGGAGATTTTCTTCGAGGCCTCTGTGGGCGGAGGCATTCCGATTATAAAGTCTTTAAGAGAAGGGCTTATTTCAAATGAGGTGGATACAATCCTCGGAATTGTAAACGGCACCTCCAATTACATATTATCAGAAATGGAAACCGAGGGTATCAGTTTTTACGATGCCCTTTCAGAGGCAAGGAAGAAGGGTTATGCTGAGAAAAATCCCTCCCTTGATATAGAGGGAATGGATTCCGCGCATAAATTGGCTATTTTGACATTATTAGGTTTTGGCTTTCCCGTAAAATTGGAGGATATATATATAGAAGGGATTTTGAATATTTCCCAGAATGATATTAAATATGCCCAGGACTTTGGATACGTCATTAAGTTATTGGCTATAGCAAAAAGGGTAGACAACGAGCTTGAGGTGAGAGTCCATCCGACCCTTCTTTCAAAGGAACACCTGCTTTCAAATGTGAAAGGGGTATATAATGCAATATATGTTCATGGCGATATGATCGGCGGAACCCTCTTTTACGGACGGGGCGCAGGACAGAACCCAGCGGCAAGTTCGGTGGTGAGCGACCTGATAGAACTGGCAAGGGATTTAAAATACAACTCCATCGGCCGCACCCCGGTTTTTATCAGGGATAAATCCATAAAGAAGATAAGAAAAATAGATGAGGTTGAGACCAGGTATTACATCCGTCTTTCCTGCATAGATAAGCCGGGAGTTCTCGCCAAGGTATCCGGGATTTTGGGAAAACATAAAATCTCTATCGCGAGCGTTGCGCAGAAGGAAAGGAATAAGGCGCGGATTGTTCCGGTTGTAATGATGACCCATGACGCAAAGGAGAAAAATATGCGCCAAGCCCTTGAGGAGATTGACCGACTGCAGGCAATAAGGCGAAAAACCGTAGCAATCAGGGTTGAAAGATGAGAGTAAGATGGAATGGCGTAATTGAGGAATATAGGGATTATCTTCCGGTTAGTTCAAAGACGCCGATTATATCTTTGGACGAAGGCAATACCCCTCTCATATTTGCTGAATTTTTAAGTAAAAAAGTTGGTAATTCCTTAAAGGTATACCTTAAATATGAGGGTTTAAACCCCACAGGTTCCTTTAAAGACAGGGGTATGACTGTTGCCATTTCAAAGGCCCTGGAGGAAGGCTCTAAGGCAGTAATTTGCGCCTCTACAGGGAATACCTCTGCCTCTGCCAGTTCGTATGCGGCAAAGGCAGGCCTTAAATGCTTTGTAATTATACCCGAGGGCGCTATTGCCCTTGGTAAACTTGCCCAGGCGCTTGTCCACGGCGCAAGGGTTATTTCCATCAAGGGAAATTTTGACAGAGCCCTTGATATCGTAAAGAAATTGAGCGTAACTTTAAACATAACGCTGGTCAATTCTCTTAATCCTTACAGGCTCCAGGGCCAGAAAACCGCTGCATTTGAGATATGTGATATTCTTAAAAGAGCGCCGGATTATAACGTTATCCCTGTGGGGAATGCCGGAAATATCACCGCCTACTGGATGGGTTATAAAGAGTATTACGCAAACAAGAAAATAAAATCCCTGCCTAAGATGGTCGGCCTGCAGGCAGAGGGCGCTGCGCCCATTGTAAAGGGAAAACCGATAAAAAATCCAGAGACTATTGCCTCAGCGATACGTATAGGTAATCCTGCCAGTTGGCAAAAGGCGCTACAGGCAAAGAAAGAATCAGGCGGGCTTATCGCAGCGGTTTCCGACAAACAGATCTTAGATGCCTATAAATTGCTGGCAGACAAGGAAGGCTTTTTTGTTGAGCCTGCTTCAGCCGCATCAGTAGCAGGCCTGATAAAATTATCGAAGGAGAGATACTTCAAAAAAGGTTCTACAATAGTATGTGTGTTAACAGGGCATGGTCTCAAAGACCCGGACAGGGCAATTAGTTCTGTCCCAAAGATAAAGGCGGTAAAGGCAGACTTCAAAAAGGTTAAGGAGTTGATTATATGAAATATGTATTGTTGGTCGGAGACGGGATGTGTGATTACCCCCTGGAAAACCTTTCCAATAGAACTCCGCTTCAGGTTGCCAAAAAGCCCAATCTGGACTTTATTGCTAAGAATGGCAGGGTCGGAATAATAAGCACGATTCCAAACGGAATGCCTCCTGCAAGTGATGTGGCTAACCTGAATATCTTAGGATATGACCCTAAGATTTACTATACGGGAAGAGGCCCCTTAGAGGCTGCCAATATAGGCGTTAAACTTGGCCCTGATGAGATAGCATTCAGGTGTAATTTTATAACAGCAAGCTCTGATACCCTTGTAGACTATAGCGCAGGCCATATCCCTACAAAAGAGGCCTCGATACTGATTGGGTTTTTAAATGAGAAACTGGGAAGCGAAAGGGTGAAATTTTATACAGGCACAAGTTACAGGCACCTGTTGGTTATAAAGGATGCTAATTTGATAGAGCCCCTGCAAAAAACAGAATGTATCCCCCCTCACGATATTACAGCAGGCAGTATATCTAAAAACCTACCAAAGGGAGAGGCCAGGGATATTCTTCTGGAATTAATGAATAAATCGAGGGAAGTTTTAGCCAGCCATGAGATAAATCAGGTAAGGATTGACCTTAAGGAAAATCCTGTAAATATGATCTGGTTATGGGGCCAGGGCGTTTCACCAGCCTTACCAAAGTTTAAGGAAAAATACGATTTGGTAGGCTCTGTCATATCAGCAGTTGACCTCATAAAGGGAATAGGAAAACTAATAGGGTTTGAGGTCATAAAGGTGCCTGGGGCTACCGGCTATTATGATACTAACTATCAGGGAAAGGCAGACTACGCAGTTGAGGCTCTAAAAAAGAAGGATTTCGTATTTGTCCATGTGGAGTCCATTGATGAGGCCTCGCATAACGGCGACCTGCGGCAGAAGATAGTGGCTATTGAGAATTTTGACAGGTTTGTGGTGGCTGGGATACTGAAATATTTTAAGAAATACAAAAATTTTAGAATGGCGGTTCTCTCTGACCACGCAACCCCACTCTCTCTTAGAACGCATACAGATGAACCTGTATTTTTCGCAATATATGGCAAAGATATTGAGCCCGATGCTATAACCAATTTTGACGAGCCCTCAAGCAAGGCCTCTACTCTTATAATAGATGAGGGTTTTAAATTGATGGATTATTTGATAAAGGGAAAGATATAGTAACCAGTAACTCGTAACTGGTAAATAGTGATTTAAAATTACCAGTTACTAATGGTTCGACTTCGCTCACCATTAGTCCTGAGCGTAGTCGAAGGACTAATTACCGATTACTGGTTACTGAATTAACGATATGAACTCACTTTTCATATTTTTTACCTCTGCGATTATTTTTTTAGCAGGCTATAAGTTTTATGGCAGATATTTAGGGAAACTTTTTGGCGTAAATCCCAAGCGGCCAACCCCTGCCATCGAAAAATTTGACTCTGTTGATTATATGCCTGCCAAAAACTGGCTTGTCCTTTTTGGGCACCATTTTTCAAGTATTGCAGGCGCAGGTCCTATTATCGGGCCCGTTATAGCGGTCTCCCTGTGGGGATGGGGGCCTGCCTTAGTCTGGATATTGGTAGGTACAGTCTTAATAGGCGGGATACACGATTTTGGCACCCTGATTGTTTCGGTAAGAAACTCTGGAAACAGCATATCCGATATAACGGAGTCCGTAATATCCAGACGGGCAAAGCTTATCTTCTCTGGCTTCGTGTGGCTGGCTTTGATTCTGGTGGTCAGCGTATTTGTCTTTTTTTGTGCTCAAACCTTTGTATCTGAACCGAGGATAGTAATTCCCTCGCTTGGCCTTATACCTGTTGCTATATTGACGGGTTTTATGATGTATAATCTGAAACTTAACAATGTGCTAGTAACCGCTATGGGGCTGTTACTGCTTGTTTTATTGTTGATACTGGGAACATTCCTGCCTGTTAAATTAACAGTCAGTCCTATTTTAATATGGAGCATAGTTCTGCTTATATACTGCTTTTTTGCATCCATAATGCCTGTTAACATTCTGCTGCAGCCAAGGGATTATCTCTCGGCATATCTTTTATTCTTCGGAGTCTTTAGCGGCTACATTGGTTTAATTATCTCTCACCCTAAAATGAATATGCCATTTTTTATCAGCCCGAACAGCAAAGAGGGGTTCTTATGGCCTATGCTTTTTGTTACAGTTGCCTGCGGCGCGGTATCAGGTTTTCATTCGCTTATCTCAAGCGGAACCACCTCAAAGCAGCTGGCAAACGAGCGCGATGCAAAGAAGATAGGTTACGGCGCAATGGTCTTAGAGGGCTTTGTGGCAGTAATGGCGCTTTTGTGCGTTGCCGGTGGTTTAAACGGCGCGAATAGGCTAGGTTGGTTACTCTCAAAGGAGGGGCCTGGGCCTGTGGGCGCATTTGGAGAGGGGTTCGGAAATGTTACAAACCCTATTTTATTCGGTTTCGGGGGTTTTATTGCAGTTACTATATTGAACGCCTTTATCCTTACCACGCTTGATACTGCAACAAGGGTGGCGAGATACGTTACCCAGGAATTATTTAAAATTAAAAACAGGTATTTAGCTACTTTAATTATTGTAATTTCAGGAGGAGCGCTTACAATATCAGGACAGGGCGCCAGGATATGGGCAGTATTCGGAGCCTCAAATCAACTGGTCGCAGCCCTTGCTCTTTTTGTCCTGAGCGTTTGGCTACTTTCAAACGGAAAGAATATGCGTCTTACGCTTTTACCCGCTATCTTTATGCTGCTAACAACCGTAGGAGCTCTTGTATATCTGGTATCCAAATTCTTTATGATGAAAGATTTTCTGACAGCCACGATATCAATAGCGCTCATAATACTTGCGCTTTATATGGTATATGAGGTCTTAAGAAAAATATCTTCAAAGGGGATAATTAAAGATGCCTGATATAATTGTCCAGAAATACGGCGGTTCGTCTGTAGCAGACCCTGACCGGATAATGAATGTGGCAAAAAGGGTCATCAGTTACAAGAAAAAGGGTTATGACCTTGTAGTAGCGGTCTCGGCATTAGGGGATACGACTGACGAATTAGTTGAACTTGCATATAAGATTACAAATGAGCCACCTGAAAGAGAGATGGATATGCTGATATCTACTGGAGAACAGGTATCAGTCGCCCTTTTAGCAATGGCTATCGATAAATTAGGCTATGAGGCGATTTCCTTTACCGGTGCACAGGTAGGCATTGTAACGGACAGTTCTTTTACAAAGGCAAAGATTTTAGATATAAACACAAAACGGATTTTGGAGGAATTAAAGAAAGGTAAAATCGTAATAGTGGCGGGTTTTCAGGGCGTGAACCTTAATCAGGAGATTACGACCTTGGGCAGGGGCGGTTCGGATATGACCGCAGCCGCGCTCGCAAAGGTGCTGAATGCAAAGATGTGCGAGATATATACAGACGTGGAAGGGGTTTATACCGCAGACCCGAGAATTGTGCCAAATGCGAGAAAACTTTCCCATATCAGTTATGACGAGATGCTTGAAATGGCGGCATTGGGCGCCAAGGTTATGCAGGCGCGCTCTATCGAATGCGCAAAAAAATTTAAAATAAGGATGCATGTCCGCTCGAGTTTTAATAACAAGGAAGGCACGATAATCTCTGAGGAGGTTAAAGCGATGGAGGATATAGTAGTAAGCGGCGTTACCCTAAACAAAGACGAGGCAAAGGTTACGATATGCGATGTGCCTGACAAACCAGGGCTTGCCGCGAAGATATTCAGGAAGATTTCCGAAGCGAATATAAATATTGATATGATAATTCAGAATATCTCAAGGGACAGGACCACAGATATCTCATTTACCGTATTAAAAGAGGACCTTCCGAAGACGCTTAAGGTTGCCAGAAGGGTTGCAAAGGAAATCGGCGCTGAAGGCGTTCTGGAAGATCAGAGCATAGCAAAGGTTTCCATAGTGGGAGTGGGGATGAAGAGTCATTCCGGCATAGCGGCGAGGATGTTCGAGGCGCTTGCATCCAAGAAGATAAACATAGAGATGATATCCACATCAGAGATTAAGATTTCCTGCGTCATAAAAAAGCGCTCGGCAGAAGAGGCAGTAAGAGCAATACACGATAAGTTTGAACTGTATAAGGTAAAGACGATTAAAGAATAAAGAAGGTTAAGGCTCAGGTTGAGGTTAAGATTAGGAGTAAGCGATGAATATTATCTTATATGACACCACCTTAAGAGACGGCGCGCAGACCGAGGGGATTTCGCTTTCGGTAAGCGATAAGTTGCGCATCGCCCGGAAACTGGATGAATTCGGTATCCATTTCATTGAAGGCGGCTGGCCGGGTTCAAACCCGAAGGACGTAAACTTTTTTAAAGAGGCAAGAAAACTCAAACTTAAAAATTCGAACATTGTGGCATTTGGAAGCACAAGAAGGCCGAATATACCTGCCGGAAAGGATAGAAACCTTAAAGGCCTTATTGAATCCGGATGTAGTTTTGTTACTATCTTCGGGAAAAGCTGGGATATGCACGTAAGGAAGGTTTTTAAGATAAATCTCAGCGAGAATCTCAGGATGATAGAGGACTCTGTCACCTTTTTAAAATCTAAGGGGCTAAAAGTTTTTTATGACGCAGAGCATTTCTTTGACGCCTATAAGGAAAATCCAAAATACGCTCTTAAAACTATCCTTGTAGCCGAGGAAGCAGGCGCAGATACAGTGGTTCTTTGCGATACTAATGGCGGTATGCTTACCAGGGATATAGAACACATTGTAAGGACTGCTAAATCAAGTTTGAAGGTGCCTGTCGGAATCCATACCCATAATGATTCAGGACTGGGGGTGGCAAATACCATCCAGGCAGTGCTCGCAGGCGCAAGCCAAGTCCAGGGCACAATCAACGGTTATGGAGAAAGATGCGGAAACGCCGACCTTGTGAGTATCATCCCTATCCTTAAATTAAAATTAAAACGCGAGTGTATTCCAAACGGCAAAATAAAGGAACTCACAGAGGTCTCAAGGTTTGTAGCAGAACTCTGCAATATGAGGCAGCAGAATAATCAGCCCTTTGTGGGCACAAGCGCCTTTGCCCACAAGGCAGGCGTGCACATAAATGCGGTTATGAAATACCCTAAGACCTACGAGCATATCGAACCGGGCATTGTCGGAAACCACAGGAGGATTCTGGTCTCTGAATTATCCGGTAAAAGCAGCGTCTTAATAAAGGCTAAGGACCTTGAGTTAGACCTTAAAAAAGAATCTCCTCAGGCCAGAAGGATATTAAAACTGATTCAGAACTTAGAACATAAGGGCTATCAGTTTGAGGCAGCAGATGGCTCTTTCGAACTCCTCATTAAAAAAGCCCTTAAAGAATATAAACGGTTCTTCAGTCTGGAGGGTTTCAGGGTAATCGTAGAAAAGAAGAAAGATGGCAGGCTGATTTCTGAAGCAACAATGAAATTAAAGGTGAACAATATAGAAGAACACACCGCAAGCGAGGGAGATGGCCCTGTAAATGCCCTGGACAATGCGCTTAGAAAGGCATTGACCCAGTTTTATCCCACCCTTTCAAAGATGCATCTCTCGGACTTTAAAGTCAGAGTCCTGGATGAAAAGGCAGGCACTGCCGCCAAGGTGCGCGTCCTTATTCAGTCCCAGGATGAAAAGGATTCCTGGAGCACAATCGGAGTATCAGAGAATGTAATAGAAGCAAGCTGGCAGGCACTGGTTGACAGCATTGAATATAAACTACTAAAAGATTTGAAAGTGCAGTCCTGAGCGAAGCCGAAGGGCAAGCACTGGTTGACAGCATTGAATATAAATTATTAAAAGATACAAAAAACGCAGTCCTGAAACGAAGTTGAAGGGCAAGCACTCGTAGACAGTATCGAATATAAACTTGAGATTGTTGAAAAACCCAATAATCTTTGATTACGACGATAAAGGCACCGATTACAGGGATAAGGTCCTCGTCGTTAATCACCGTAATCGTTTTCTATAAATCGCTG
>CAZDNS010000066.1:0-10367 GCA_964506845.1 uncultured Planctomycetia bacterium
CCTTATCTTTAGTAATCGGTGCCTTTATCGTTGTAATCAGAGATTGTTAGGTTTTTCAATAATCTCATAATAAAAAACTATGCCTATAGATAAGCCTAAGAAACCATCAGATTCTGATAGCCTTGATCCGATTTTGGCTATAAATGAATTTGAAGCCGAAGCAGAGTCTATTTTGGAGCAAGCCAAGAAAGAGGCAGAGCATATTATCCAGAAAGCAAAACAAAAAGCGCTTGAGATTACCCAGCAAGAAAAACAGAATATTCAAGAGTTAGAAAGCCAATATGACAGAAAAATGCAAGAAGAATTAGAGACAGAAAAAGAAAAACTTATGCAGAAAACTAAAGAACAATTACAGCATATTCAGGCTATACCCGAAGAAAAAATAAAGCAGGCAGTTAATTATATCTTAGAAAAGCTCATTCCGCGATGATAACCCCAATGTCCAAAATAGAGCTCTTTATTTTAAAGGAGGACTTGTCGAAGGCAATTGATATCTTACACAACTTAGGGCTCTTACATATTGAGCATAAACCCTTAAGTAAGATTATGGAACAGAGGGGCATCCTACGTATCAGTTTAACTCCCCAACAGGAGAAGGAAAAGACAGCCCTTGAGGCACTGCTTAGAGAAGTAAATGAGTTAATCCAGGCGCTTGGGCATTTAGCGAGTTCTTGCATTAAGGGCATAGCAAAAGTAGAGGAAAATCTGCAACTAAAGTCTCCTCAGGAACTAACTGAGATTATCTCTGATAAACTGAAGCCACAATTAAGTTCCTTTAATAAGGAAATAAGTATCCTTAAAGATGAATTTAGCATTCTGCCTCAATATAAACAGATATTAGAATCCTTTGTCTTATCAAAAAGAGAACTTAAAATTCATGAAGGTTTGAGTTGCCTTGCCCTGATATTCGATAAACGCTATGAAAGGGATATGGAGATTTTTAAAAAGCACCTGGAAAACAAAACCAAGACTAACTTAGAGGTCTATATTGCATCTTTAAATCCTAAGAAGATAGTTGCCCTGGTATTTTATCTTCCTGAGGTTGCCCAGCAAATCGATGAGGAGCTCTTTAAAAAAGGGACTGTAAAAGTAGAATTACCTAATAGATACCTGAGCCAGCCTTTAAATGAGACGATTCAGTTTATTGAGGCAAGACTTAATCAAATACCTCATGAATTAGAGAGACTAAACAAAGCTATTTTTGACTTTGCTAAAAAAAATATCTCCTTGATTTGCACTATAAAAACTATTGCCTTGAATCGTTTAGAGGAGATACTGGCACTAACTAATCTCTTACAGACTAAATATACTGCTCATCTTGCCGGCTGGTTACCTACTAAAGATTTAAGCTATCTAAATCAAGTTTTAGCAGGTTCTCTGGGTAAGAATTTTGCCGTCTACGACCGCAGTCGTTTTGTCCAACATCCGCAAGAGATACCAGTCTTATTAGAAAATCCTAAAGTCATAAGGCCTTATGAATTACTCCTTTCGCTTCTATCTCCACCTAAGTATGGCACCAGAGATGCAACCACTTTGGTTTCTTTATTTTTTCCTTTATTCTTTGGTTTAATTGTTGGAGACATTGGCTATGGTTTGATTTTTTTATTCATCTCCCTTTTTTTAAAAAAATCTGCCAAAAATCTTGCGCGTTCAATAGGTTCAATCCTTTTTGCAGTCTCTCTATCCAGCATACTTTTTGGCATTCTTTATGGGGAATTTTTTGGCAATTTTGGTAGAGATTATCTTAAACTTCCTCACCTTTTATTTGACCGTCATGAATCCATTATGCCTTTTCTTATATTAGCGCTGTCAGTGGGGGCGTTTCATATTATCTTAGGATTTATCTTAGGGATAATCGGCGCCATACACGAAAGACATAAAAAAGAGGCACTGGAAAAAATCTCTATATTACTAGGATTAGTGGGATTGTTTTTATTGGTGGGCTCAATGGTTAAGATTCTGCCTTCAAAGTTCCTGCCCCCTTCCATAGTATTATTAGTTGTGGTGACAATACTTTTAGTTATCCTAAGAGGATTCCTGGGACCTTTGGAAGGAATCTCAGCAGTAGCCAATATCCTCTCTTATGCCCGGCTTATGGCATTGGGCCTGGCTGGAGTAATGATGGCAAATATTGCCAATCATATCGGTGGCCTTTCAGAAAATATCTTCATCGGTATAATCTTAGCTAGTCTTTTGCATGCGCTGAATTTAGTCTTGAGTGTATTTAGCCCGACAATACAATCTTTAAGGCTTCACTATGTAGAATTTTTTTCCAAATTTTATGAACCAGGAGGAAAGAAATATAATCCATTTAGAAAGAGAGTGATTGAGGAATGTATTGGTTAATTGGTGAGTGGTGAGTAGATGAATGAGTATAGTTTTGAGAAATTAGAAGTTTACATCTTAGCAAGAGAGTTTAGAAAGAAGATATATAAACCTATTAAAGAATTACCCGAAGATGAAAAATATAATCTTATAAGTCAAATGCGTAAAGCTGCTCTATCGCTAACTAATAATATTGCTGAAGGTCACGGAAGATATCATTATCAGGAAAATATTCAATTCTTAAGACAGAGTCGTGGTTCTTTGGAAGAATTGATAGATGATATCAATGCATGTATAGACGAAAGATATGCTGATGAAAATAAACTAAATAATCTTAAAGAAGAAGCCTATGGATTACTTAAGAAAATAAATGGCTATATCAAATATCTACGTATAAGAAAAGAAGAAGAAATCCCAATTAACTAATTAACAAATTAACCAATTAACCAAACGGGGAGGTAGCGGAATGCATATCTTAGCTTTGGCTTTTGGCGCAGCCTTGGCAGTAGGGCTTTGTGCACTTGGCACAGGTTATGCCCAGGCCAAGATTGGCTCAGCAGGAATGGGCGCTTTGGCAGAGAAACCAGAAGTGGCAGGACCAGTCATTATTGGTATTGCTATTCCTGAGACAGCAGTAATCTTGGGATTTGTGGTAGCGACGATGATTATTTTATTGGTAAAGTAGACTTGGTGATTGGTGAATGGTTAAAAGGTGAATGGTTTTTACCCCGTTAGAGAAAGCCACCGACGAAGTCGGTGGTGAAAATAAAGAAGCTGACGGTGGTTTAATGCCACCATCAGCGCATACCGTTAGAGAACGTAGTTCTCTAACGGGGTTTACTATTTAACCAATTCCCAATTCCCAAGAAACCTTCAACCGCGTAGGTTGAATTAGTAAAAATGGGAAGTGTCCCGAATTTTTACGAATTTTTAATTAACCAATTAACAAATTAACCAATTAACCATTACTTTATGGCAGAAGAAGACTTAAAAAAGGCAATCTTAGAAAGAGTCCAGAGAGAAAAAGAAAATATCCTTGCTCAGGCAAACCGAGAAAAAGAGGAGCTCGTAAAACTTGCACAGACCGAGGCCTCTTCTTTAAAAGAAGGTTATTTGTTAGAGATTGAAAAAAGATGCTCTTTAAAGAAGGCCAGGATTTTAAACCAGATAAACTTAGAAACAGAAAAAGGGCTTTTAGAGGCAAAAGAGAAAAATATCTCTTGCGCGCTATCTTTAGTTAAAGAGAATCTTAAGGAAATCCGTCAGGATGGAAATCAATATAAATCTATTTTGAGCTCTCTGTTACAGGAATGCTTGATGATTGTCCGTAAAGATATTAAGCTAAAACTAAAGGTAAATCCTCTTGACCGGAGATTTGCCTCTGAGATTCTCAAAGAGCTTAAAGTAGATGCCCGGATAGAGACGCAAGAATCAATAGATGCTGGTTTAATCCTTCAGGACTTAGAAGAAAATACAGCCATCTTAAATATCTTTTCCTCTCGTTTAGAAAAACTCATACCTCAATTGCGTCAGGAGATTAGTAAGATACTGTTTAGTGAATAGTTAATTGGTGAGTAGTGAGTAAAATAGAGATAATGCCAATTAACAAATTAACCACTCACAAATTAACCAATTATGTCTGACGATTATGGTTACATAAATGCCCGTATCCGGGCAATGAAGAGTTTTCTTTTGAGAGAAGAGGCGTATCTTGAGGCATTAAAACAAAAGACCCAGGATGAATTTATCTCTTTTCTATCAAGCCAGGCCTCTTATGCCAACGATTTTCGCCAAATTTTGACAAACCCACCAGCAGGATTCCTATGCGATGAAGCCTTAAAGTTAAATCAATGCCGGATATTTAAAAAGATTATTAGGTTTTCTGAGGGTGAGCCTAAAACACTGATTTTGATTCTGCTCATCCCCTGGGATATTTATAACCTTAAGACAATAATTCGGGGGATATTAGGTTTCCAAGCCCAAGAAGAGATAATTGGGGCCTTAATTCCTGCAGGTAAATGGGAGATGGAATTTTTAAAGCGGTTAATAAAGAGTAAAGATTTAAAAACATTAGCCGATACTTTAGTTACATTCTCTGAGGATGGTTTTGAAAAAGAATTTGCTAACCTAATAAGGGATTATTCTCAGGATACACCTTTAGCGCTTTTAGAAAATGCTCTTAAAGAGCTCTATTTTAGAAAGGCATATGAGTATCTCAGTAAGAAAAAAGGTAATGCTAAGATAGCATTAAATTATATATCTCTTCAGATTGATTTCTTAAATATCCTTTTAGTTTTAAAAAATGTCATCTATCTTGCCCCTGAGGTAAAATTTATCCAAGGAGGCAGGCTCCAAGAGGGATTTCTAAAAGATTTGATTAAGTTAAAATCAATAGAAGAAGTCTTAAAAACATTTGAATATACTCCTTATCCATGGCTTGCCAAAGAGGGGCTTGATTTATATAAACGCACCCAAAGACTCTCCTCGCTGGAAAGGCTATTAAGAAATAGACTCTTTTTGTTTTGTTCTGATTTATATATGAGAGGTGAACCACTCTCAATAAGTATTCCTGTAGCCTTTATCAATTTTAAGGAAAATGAGATAACTAATTTAAGGTTAATAAGTAAGGCTATACAATTTAGAATACCTCAGGAATTAATAAAGGGAGAGCTTATCTATGCCTGATAGAATATTAGCAATTGTTCCAGAGAGTTTTGACTTAGGCTTTAAATTAACAGGGGTAGATACCCAAGGATGTGCCTCAGCCCAGGAGGCAAAAGAACGTCTATCTAAAGAGATAGCCAGTTCTAAATACAATTTAATCATTATTGACGAAAAATTTCTTTTATCTTTTGATGCGCGCTTTAATAAAAAAGTTCAAGAAACTACAAAACCCTTGGTTATGGCAATTCCTTTAAAAAGAGAACTCGAGAAGGGCCAGGAGGCCAAAGATTATTTCTTAAAGATGGTTCAGTCCGCGATTGGATACGAGATTAGAATAAAGTAAGTGAGGACATAAGTTATGGAGCCTTAGTTTAGGTGTAGGCGACATAACTTATATGTCCGAACTTACCCAGCACTAATTTTTATAAAGCCTTGTCTTTGTATCTTAGGGGTTACCACAAATCTACGCCTATGAGCTATCTAAAGCGTTTCATAAAATTAGTGCTGGGTTAAATTCGCAGACGCTGGTGACAGTAAAAAGAGGCAGCTATAATTTACGTTGCTCCTTCGGAGCTTCCGTAAATTATCTGCTCATTTAAAATGACTGGAACAATTACGAGAATCAGTGGTTCATTAGTAGTTGCAGAGGGTCTTGCTAATGCGAGGATGTTTGATCTGGTCATTGTGGGTAGCGCTGGACTTATGGGTGAGATAATCAAGATAAATGAGGATACGGTGTTTATCCAGGTATATGAGGAGACGATGGGCGTTTGCGTGGGAGAAGAGATAACAAATACTCAGATGCCTTTAAGTGTAGAATTAGGACCAGGGCTGCTTTCCTCTATTTATGATGGGGTGCAAAGACCGCTAACCGAGTTAGAGAAAAGTTGTGGTTCTTTTATCGAGAGAGGAATAAGGGTGCCTGCATTGGCAAGAGAAAAACGTTGGTATTTTAAACCCAAGGCAAAAAAGGGTGATTCTGTAGAAGGAGGCGATATCTTAGGAGCGGTTTTAGAAAAAGGAATTTCTCACTCTATCCTTGTACCTGTAGGAATATCGGGTAATGTAGAAGATATAAAAGAAGGAGATTTTACAGTTGAAGAACCCATTGCACAAATTTACTCACCACTCACCACTCACCACTCACCAATTACCATGTTACAGCGTTGGCCGGTAAGGAAAAGCAGGCCTGTAGGAGAAAAATTACCACCCAATATTCCACTTCTTACAGGTCAGAGGGTATTGGATAGTTTTTTTCCCATTGCCAAAGGCGGCACTTCTATAATCCCCGGTGGTTTTGGCACAGGAAAGACCGTGTTAGAGCAAACCGTAGCTAAGTTCTGTGATTGTGATATTATTGTTTATATTGGCTGCGGAGAACGTGGAAATGAGATGACCAGTGTTTTAACTGAGTTTCCACGCCTGGAAGACCCTCGCACAAGGAAGGCTTTAATGGATAGAACTATTCTTATTGCCAATACCTCTAATATGCCAGTTGCAGCAAGAGAGGCCTCTATCTATGTAGGTATCACCCTTGCAGAGTATTATCGCGATATGGGTTATGATGTAGCAGTAATGGCAGATTCAACCAGCCGTTGGGCTGAGGCATTGAGAGAAATTTCTTCACGCTTAGAGGAGATGCCCTCTGAGGAGGGTTATCCACCCTATTTAGCAAGCCGCTTAAGCAGTTTTTATGAGCGTTCAGGCAGGGCAGTATGTTTGGGTAAGGATAAGCGTATTGGCTCAGTAACTATTATTGGAGCGGTCTCTCCTGCGGGCGGGGATTTCTCTGAACCGGTAACGCAAGGTTCCTTAAGAATAAGCGGCGCATTTTGGGCATTGGACACAAGCCTTGCCCATCGCAGGCATTTTCCTGCCATAAATTGGCAGATAAGTTATACCCTATATCAAGAGAGCTTAAAGGATTGGTTTAAAAATAATCTTAACCAAGACTGGTATAACTTAATTAATTCTATATCTGGTCTTTTGCAGAAAGAGATTGAGATACAGAAGGTTGCCCAGGTCGTAGGTATAGAGGCATTACCTCCCGGGGAAAGGCTTATATTAGAATCCTGCGGAATGGTGCGGGAGATATTTTTACAGCAAAGCGCTTTTGACCCTATTGACTGTTATAACTCCTTGAAGAGACAGGAGGCCATTTTAAGAATATTGCTTTTATTTTTCCAGGCCCAAGAGGTTTGGCTTAAAAAGGACAAGCCATTAGAAGAAATCCTCGAGCATCCAGTTAGGGAACAACTTGCACATTTAAGAGAATTGGAGGATAAGGAGTTTTATTTGGAAATAGAGAAGATAAAAGAGAGCTTAAAAATTTAAAATGACAATCCAAAATCTAAAAATTTTAAAGAACAAAACCACTCTACCAATTTCGATTTTAATTTTTAAACTTTAAATTTAACGATGGAAAAACTAACTACTACCGAATATCGTACCTTAAGCCAAATCAGCGGTCCTTTAATATTTGTTAAAAACATAAGCAAGCCTTCCTATGGCTCAATGGTAGAGATTATCTTACCTGATGAGAGTAAAAGAGCCGGACAGATAATTGATGCCTCAGAGGAGATTTCTGTAATTCAGGTATTTGAAGAGACATTGGGACTCCAATTAAGAAAAACACGTATAAGGATTAGAGAGGAGGGTTTAACTATAGATTTATCCAGAGATATCTTAGGAAGAGTTTTTGATGGAAGGGCAAGGCCACTGGATAATCTGCCACCAATTTATCCCCAGAAACGAAGTCTTATCTTAGGAGGAGCGATAAATCCCTATTCACGAGACAATCCTTCGGAGTTTATTCAAACAGGCATCTCTTGCATAGATGGTTTAAATACCCTTGTAAGGGGACAGAAACTTCCTATTTTCTCTCTGGCAGGATTACCTGCAAATAAAATTACCTGCCAGATTGTAAAACAGGCAAATGTAAGAGAAACTGAAGAGTTTGCTATTGTCTTTGCAGGAATGGGAGTTCCGCAGCGAGAAGCAGATTATTTTTTGGAAAGTTTTGCCACATCCGGGGCTATGCAAAGGACGGTAGTATTTTTGAATCGTGCTGATGACCCTGCTATTGAACGCTTGCTTACTCCACGTTATGCCTTAGCCTGTGCAGAGTTTTTTGCCTTTGATTTAAATATGCATGTTTTAGTCATCCTTACAGATATGACCAACTACTGTGAGGCATTAAGGCAGGTTGCCTCAGCCCGTGAAGAGATCCCTGGTAGACGGGGCTATCCAGGATATATGTATTCTGACCTTGCCTCAATCTATGAACGCGCAGGAAGAATCAAAGGAAAGACTGGTTCAATTACCCAGATACCTATATTGACAATGCCTTCTGATGATATCACTCATCCTATTGTAGATTTAACAGGCTATATTACAGAGGGTCAGATTGTGCTTTCAAGGGCATTGCATCAAAAAGGAATATTCCCTCCCATTGATGTCCTACCAAGCCTGTCACGGTTAATGAACCAGGGAATTGGGAAAGATAAAACCAGAGAAGACCATAGAGAATTAAGCAATCAACTTTACGCTTCTTATAGTCATGGAGTAGATTTGAGGCGCTTACGCGATATTGTAGGAGAAGAGGGTTTGTCCGAACTGGATAAGAAATATCTAAAATTTGCCGATACATTTGAAGAGGTATTTGTGGGTCAACAAGATACTGAGCGCTCAATTGAGGAAACTCTTATCTTAGGTTATAAAATGCTTAGTTTGCTTCCCAAAGAAGAACTAAAGCGGCTGAGCCGCAGATTTGTTGAGATATATCTAGAGCAACTTAAAGATTGGTCAGGATTTTTTCATAAACCCCGTTAGGGGTAGATTTTTTAACGGAGATGACGGTGGCTTTTGTAATGGGGTAAATAAGAGCTTATGGAAATAATAAATGCTACAAGAATGAATCTTCTCTTAAAAAGAGAAGAGATAAAGATTGCTTCAACAGGAGCAGAATTATTGCGTAACAAAAGAGATATCCTACTGTATGAGTTCTTTTCTGCTCTCAAGCCCCTGATGACCCTAAGAGAGGCGCTGGATAATCAGGGATACGAGGCTTCAAGGAGTCTCATTTTCGCCTTAGGGTTAGAAGGCAAAGAAAAATTAAGCTCTTTTTCTTTTATTAAATCTAAACCCATAAGTTTTGAGATTAATTATAAAAATCTCTTAGGATTAAAGATTCCTCAATTAGTGATTGAAGCAGGTAGCGATAATGGGAAAGTGTTTGCACGTATTGATACTGGTATAGTCATTGAAGAAACCAAAGATAAATTTCAAGATTTTCTAAATCTGGCCTTACAGATTCTACCGGAAGAGTTAAAATTAAAACGCTTGGGTCAAGAAATAAAGCGAACCACACGCAAGGTTAATTCCTTAGAGAAATATGTTATCCCCCAGCTTCATTCCCAAGTCAAATATATCCAAGAGACCTTAGAAGAGAGAGAGCGTGAAGATATCTTTAGGTTAAAGAGATTAAAGAAACATCTGGAGAGATAATAATGGACAATCAAATCCCTGAATTTAAGATTGATGCCTACTCGCCTCAAGAAATGGCGGAAAGGGTAAAGAAGATAGGTGTAATAAAGGCGAAGCTTAATTTCTGGAGTATGCTTGCTTTAAGCACCTTGGCAGGAGCCTTTATCAGTTTGGGCGCGGTATTTTATACGGTAGTTGTACATGATTCTCATTTAAGTTTTGGGCTCACTCAACTTATTGGCGGATTGGCTTTTTCTCTCGGGCTTATCCTAGTAATTGTGGGTGGAGCTGAATTATTTACAGGAAATTCTCTTATTGTTATGGCTTTTGTGGATAGAAAGATTACGCTCAAGGAATTATTGAGAAATTGGGTAATTGTTTTTTTAGGAAATTTCTTCGGTGCCATTACTATGGTGATTTGGATTTATTTATCTCGTCACTGGGCAATGAATCAGTATCTGGTTGGTGCCAAAGCGCTTTTAATTGCAAATTCAAAAGTAAATTATACATTTTTAGAGATATTAATTCGGGGTATCCTCGCTAATGCTCTTGTCTGTCTGGCAGTCTGGCTTTGTTTTTCAGGGAGAAATGTGGTGGATAAAATTTTTTCTATTCTATTCCCCATTACAGCAATGGTTGTTTCTGGTTTTGAACATTGTGTGGCTAATATGTATTACATTCCTTTGGGGATTTTATTGAAGAATAATCCTTTTGTAGTTTCAGCAACTATGATTTTAACGGGCAAGGAGATAACGCTAAATAATCTTACTGTAAAAAGTTTCTTATTGAGAAATTTACTACCTGTTACCCTAGGAAATATTATTGGAGGCGTAGTCTTAGTTGCCCTCATCTACTGGTTCATTTATTTACGGAAAAAAGATCAATAAATCTTG
>CAZDNS010000067.1:0-10323 GCA_964506845.1 uncultured Planctomycetia bacterium
CGGGGCAAATAGCTAATGGTTAAGAGCAAAAAGAGTTAATTAAGAGAAAAATATGAGCGTGGTAGCTGAGCAGATAAAGATACTTGTGGAATTGCAGGGTTTTGATGCCCAGATTTATAAATTAAAGAAGCTTATTTCAGCTAAACCCAATGAAATCGCCGAGCTTAAAAAAGGATTTGAGGATAAGCAAAAAAATTTAAAAGAGTTGGAGGATAGACTTAAAAACCTGCAACTTGACAGGAAGAAAAAGGAGATGGACTTAGAATCCCGTGAGGCAAACATAGGAAAACTCAACGAACAACTCTTTAAGGTAAAGAAAAACGAGGAATATGCTACTCTCCAGAAGGAAATAAACATCCTGAAGGCAGACAATTCGGTTCTTGAAGAAGAGATAATAGGAATTCTGGATAGGATAGACATAGAGAAGGGAAACATTGAAAAGGAAAAGACTGCTCTTTCGGGCGAAGAAAAGATTTTGAATGAAACAATAAAAGCCATAGAAGAGGAGATTGCAAGGGTAAATAAGGAGCTGGAAGGGCTGACTGCCCAGAGGAATGAGATTGCCGCAAGGGTTGACAGGCATATTCTAACAAGATACGAAAGGATACTTTTAAACAGGGAGGGGTTTGCCATTGCACCTGTGGAGAATGAAGCCTGTTCGGGTTGCAATTTAAACATACCTCCCCAGGTAATTAATGAAATAAAAATGAACGAGAAGGTTATAGTCTGCGAAAATTGTTCGCGCATATTATATACAAATGACTGAAAGGGAAGGAGTGGTTTTAGAGGTCTTTATAGACGGCGCATCTCAGGGTAATCCCGGCCCCTCAGGGATAGGCGGCGTTATAATAGATAAAACAAGCGGAAAAACTCAAACTATCGGCAGGTATATCGGAGAGACAACAAACAATATCAGCGAGTATTTGGCATTGATATATACCCTTTTGGAGCTTCTTCCGTTAAATATAAAAAATTTAACTGTTAAAAGCGATAGCCAGCTTCTGATAAAACAGTTGAAGGGAGAATATAAAGTAAAGGACAAAACCATAAGGCTTTTTTTTGATATAGCCAATACCTTGATGAGTAAGTTTAAAGATATAACCCTGGTTCAAATAGAAAGGGAAAAAAATTTCGGAGCAGACAGATTGGCGTCTGCTGCTATAGCTGATTTTTTGAAATATAGAGGAAAAAGACCTAAGAAGAGAGCAGGCAGGATGGTCGCCCCGAATGAAAGACTTCTTTTTTAGGAGTTAGTTCGGGGAGGAAAGTCCGAGCTCCGCAGGGCAGGGTGCTCCGTAACACGGAGTCTCTCTTCTTGCGAAAGCAAGATGGGGGAAGGAAAGTGCCACAGAAAATATACCGTCCCCACTGATTTGTTTGTTGTTTGCGCAAGCAAACAAATCAAACATGTGGGGATAAGGGTGAAAAGGCGGTGTAAGAGACCACCGCCCCGAGGGTAACCAAGGGGGCAAGGCAAACCCCACCCGGAGAAAGACCAAATAGAAGAAGAAGGTCGCCCGCCATTTTCCGCCACTTCAATGTGGCGAGATATTTCTTGGGTTTTGGTCGCTAAAGCTGTATGGCAACATACGGCTTAGATAGATGACCATCGTCCGCCACATAGCGGCGAGATACAGAACTCGGCTTATATGCCTGCTCTCTGTTTATATCAAAAAAAGTGTAATCGCAAAAGCGCAGAATATAACCGCAAAGACGCAGAATAAAACCACAAAAGCGCAGAATGACCGCAAAAGCACAGAACCGCCAAAGCGCGAAATAACCACAAAAGATGCAAAGAAACTTTTGCGATTTAGCGGTTACAAATTTTGCATTTCAGCGGTTGCAAAAAGGAGGGTTAAAATGAAGTTCTTAACAACGCTGGTTATTATATTGGTTATGTTTGCATTGCTTGAAGGCGTTTTTGCCCAGGACCAAAAGGCAATTTCGCTTGTTCCGTCACGGGTTGAATCGGACAAGAATAACGATGGCAAGGTTGATTATTGGCAATTTTATAGCAACGGACAACTTGAAAAGATAGAGATAGATTCAGACTTTGACGGCACAGCAGATGAAAAGATATATTTTAGAGACGGAAAGCCATACAAGGGGGAAAGAGACACTGATAATGATGGCGTAGTGGATACCTGGCTCTATTATTAGAATACAGTTCAGTTTCATAATCAAGTCTTCGTATAGTTTTTCTATTTTTAGTTAGTTTTATACATTCGTAGCCAAAAGAATCTGCTTTAGCATTAATTCTTTGACGTAGCTTTAGAATTGATACCTTCCCGTATATAGTCTTTTATCTTTAACTCTTTGAAATTTAAGAAGTTAAGAGTATATTTTATTCTCTGCTATTTTATTTCTTTTTATTTTTAATTAGTAGGAATTTTCTTATTTTTTTAAGGCACTTTTTAATTGACAAAATAAGAGGGGTTTGATATGTTGAAAAAATTGGATAAAGATGGGCTCAGACAAAAAAATTTCTATCGTCTATATTTTAACTAAACTTGAACTCGGCGGAGCGCAGAAACACACCGTAGAACTGATAAAGGGTTTAGATAAGAATAAGTTCTGCGTTCATCTTATCACCTCCGACGGTTTGCTTTCTGAAGAGGTAAAAAAAGTTACTTCCCTTGACCTTATTCTGGTTAATTCGCTAAAAAGGGAGATAGATTTAGTTAGTGATGTGGTAACCCTCTTCAGAATACGAAACATATTGAGGTCTTTGAAGCCTAGCATTGTCCACACCCATAGTTCCAAGGCAGGCCTAATCGGCAGATGGGCGGCCTGGCTTTCCGGAGTTCCGGTCATAATTCACACAATCCACGGATTTGAATTCCATGATTACCAATGGAGCCCGATAAAAAGATTTTACGTATTTCTTGAAAGGATTACCGCCATTATAACAGATAAATTAATCGCCGTTTCCGATAATACATTTAAACGCGGAATAACTACAGGGATTGGGCTTAATGGCAACAGAAGGGATAGGGTTTATTTATTATCAAATATCTTTAAGGAATTCGGCAAGAGCTTTTGGAGGACCCCTAAGACACAAGAAGACGTAAACGAAAGAAAAACTCATAAATATATCATTATAAAATACGGAATACCTAAAGAAACCATTCCGGCAAAAGAAGCCGATGTTTTCCGTAAGAAAGAAGCAATGGGCATAGATAATAATGCACCGGTGGTTGGAATGGTGTCCTGTTTTAAACCCCAGAAATCCCCTCTTGATTTTATAAGGCTTGCGCGGGTTGTTATGAAGGAATATCCTCAGGCAAGATTTATCCTTGTAGGAGACGGCGTATTAAAGAGGCCGCTTATTAAGCTTATAGGAAGATTAGGTCTAAAAGAAAGTATAATCCTCACCGGATTTAGAAAAGACGCACTGGAAATAATATCCATTTTTGATATATTCGTGCTTACAAGCCTCTGGGAGGGGTTGCCCATTGTCTTTCTGGAGGCAATGGCGTTATCCAAACCGATTGTAGCAACCGATACCGGTCCCCAGGGAGAATTAGTTAGGGACGGCTATAACGGATATCTGGTAAAACCAGGAGATTATTTACGCCTTGCGGAGAGAGTGACATTCCTGCTTAAAAATAGAGAATTATCAAGAGAAATAGGTCTAAACGGAAATCATTTTTTAAAGGAAAATGGATTTTTTACAGAAAGGATGTTAGGCCAGACTGTGCGTTTATACGAATCCCTTTTAGAAAAAGCCAAATCATAGTATATCGTTAATTCGAATGTTAAATTACGCTCTCCGGTCTATTGTAATATCAGCTGCGCTAAATCTTATCCTTACCTTCCTTATTATACTTATTTCAAAAAAAATTAACCTGATTGGCAGAAAGAAAACCCTTAGTTTTGATGGCAGGCGTTTGCCTATTTTTGGAGGCATAGCCATATTTATTTCTTTTTATGTAACCCTGCTATATTTCTTGTTTAGAGGAGCCGTGTATATACACGAGATAAAATTTTTGATTATAAGTACTCCGGTAATAGTTTTCTTCGGCCTGATTGACGATGTAGTAGAACTGCCGATTTTTATAAAATTTTTTGGTCAGCTGGTTGCCGCTTCAGTTTTAATATTTTTTGATGTAAGGACTAAAATAATATTTATACCCTATTACCTGAATGTCCTATTAAGTATTCTCTGGTTTGTCGGGATAACCAATGCCCTTAACTTCCTTGACATTATGGACGGGCTCTCTTCGGGAGTTGCCCTTATTTCTACATTGAGTCTGCTTGCGTTATGCCTGTTAAGCCACAACATGCTTACGGTTTTGGTCTTAAGTTCACTTGCGGGGATTTTAATCTCCTTTCTTATTTTTAATTTTCCTCCTGCAAGGATATTTATGGGAGATAGCGGAAGTATGTTTTTAGGTTTTACGCTTGCCGTGTGTGCAATACTTACGGATTATGCCACAGAGAAAAATCCCGTAGCGCTTTTAGCGCCGCTGTTGGCTTTAGGCTTTCCCATATTTGACATAATATTCGTAGTCCTTTCAAGGCTTAAAAGTAAAAGGTCAATTTTCAGAAAAAGTAATGACCACTTTAGTTTAAAATTAGTATCTATGGGATATGGTTCAAGAAAGGCTGTTTTTCTCGTATATTTATTTAGTTTATTTTTTTCTATAGCAAGCCTGATTGTGTGTTTTGCCTCAAATCTGGTGGCGCTTTCTACCATTTTAATTGTTTTGATAATAAGCGCTACGATAGGGCTTAAAATTATTGCCTTCACACCTAAGAATGTCTGATAAAAATATAATAATAGTCGGCGCAGGTCTTTCAGGTTTAAGTGCCGCCTTTCACCTTAAAAGAGATTATGAGATTTTTGAGAAGGAAGACAGTCCGGGTGGGCTCTGCAGGTCTAAGAATATAAAAGGTTTTGTCTTTGATTTCGGAGGACACCTTTTACACCCTAAGAGAGCATATACAAAGGAGTTAATAAAGGCGCTCCTTAAGAAAAATATAAGATGCCTTTCAAGAAACTCCTGGGTTTATTCCTTTAAAAGATTTACGAGATACCCTTTCCAGATAAATACCTTTGGCCTACCTGTTTTTGTAAAAAGGGAATGCGTAATAGAATTTATTAAAGCAAGGCTTCGTAATACCAATAGCGCGTCTTCCGAAACTGACTTTAGCAGATGGATCTACCGGAATTTCGGAAAGGGCATAGCCATGCATTTTATGATTCCCTATAATAAAAAATTCTGGACAGTCCATCCTAAGCGGCTTACCTGTGACTGGATAGACAATTTTATTCCCATACCTACTATCTCTGAGGTTATTGCCGGAGCTTTTAGAGATTATCCTAAAAATGTAGGATATAATTCAAGATTCCTGTATCCTTTGCAGGGCGGGATTGGCTGCCTTAGCGGATCTTTTGCAAGGCATATCAAGGGTATCAATTTTGGTATGGAGTTGACAAAGATTTATCCTGAAAAAAGAACCATAGAGTTTAAAAACGGCAGGAAATACAAATATGACAGGCTTATTCTGTCCATTCCTCTTGTTGAATTAAAGGACATTATACAGGATGAAATGCCCCAAAGGGTTAAAAGTGCTTTCAAAAGTTTAAAATTTAATTCTATCTTTAATCTGAACCTCGGCCTTAAAAAAAGCAACCTTTCAGATAAGCACTGGGTATATTTTCCCGAGAAGGATTTTATATTTTTCAGGGTAGGGTTTTATTCTAATTTTTCAGAGGCAATGGCTCCAAGAGGCTGTTATTCAATTTATGCTGAGGTTTCTTATTCCAAATTAAAACCCATAGACAAAAAAAATGTAGTTAGCAGGATAATCGCCGACCTTATAAAGGCGGGTCTTATAAGTAATAGAAGAAACATTGTAGCAGAGGATATAACCGATATTAAATACGGCTACATTCTATACGACAGGTATTACCCTCGGGCTATAAAAGATATAACAGCGTATCTCAATAAGAACGATATAGATATGATAGGCAGATACGGCAGATGGAGATATATGACTATGGAAGATACTATACTTGACGGGAAAGACATTGCCAAAAAAATCAATTTAGGAAAATGAGAATACCAAGGCTTAAGCGGAAGAGGTGCCACTATAAAAGCGCAGGGGAATTTTACAGATATAAATTGCGCGATCTTAATTCCCTGATTAAAAACAGGCTTCAGGCCTATCTTTCAACCGCAGGCATTTTAAACGGGAAAAAGGCATTTGCCGGGCCAACGGTGGTTCAACTCGACATAACTAACCGTTGCAACAATAACTGCATAGTTTGCTGGGTGCGTTCGCCCTTATTAGGAGAACTAAAAGCAACAAGGAAGTGGGAAAATCAGGAATTGCCGTACGAGCGGATAGTTTCTCTTCTGGATGAACTCTATTTGCTGGGGACGCAGAGGATATTTTTTGCAGGAGGCGGAGAGCCTTTTATACACCCTGAGATAATCAGGATAATAGAGTATGCCGCAAGGAAAAACTTCGAGTGCCATTTTAATACCAATTTCACATTTATCGATGAGGGAATTGTTAAAAAATTAATCGCTTTAAGTGAGACGTATATCCATATCAATGTAAGCCTGTGGGCGGCATATGCAGATACCTATGTCCGTACGCATCCGAACAGGTCAAAAGAGGATTTCCATAAAATTATAGAGATGCTTAAACTTTTTGCAAGACTAAAAAAGGTAAGACACATTCCGCATATAAATATCTATAACGTAATTTCAAAATTTAATTATGCCCAAATCTATGATATAGTCAGGCTTGCCTATGAGGTGCAGGCAGATTCAGTGCAGTTTGTGCCTATGGATCCTGTTGAGGGCAAGACCGGCCATCTGCTTCTAAACGAAGATGAAAAGCGTACAGCGCTGGAAGGACTAAGAAAGGCAAAGGATTTCCTTGATACCGATTTAAAGAATAAGGCGGGGTCCAATCTTTTTATATGCGAGTACGAACAATTTACGCGCAGGCTCGGTAGCGAAAACTCGCAAAAAGGCGAATACGATAAAGGACTAAACAATACGCCCTGTTTTGTTGGTTGGGAGTTTGCCCGGGTTGGGGCAGACGGAAATGTGTATTTTTGCCTTAAGGCAAACGATATTTCCCTTGGGAATGTGTATAATCAAAATTTTAACTCTATCTGGACATCAGAATTGTATAATGACTTAAGGTTCAAAGCCAAGGCCCTTAAAAATTCCGACCCCCTATTTAAACAGGTGGAATGCCATAAGACCTGCGACAACATATGGATTAACGAGAAGATGCAGGAGAGGATAAAGTCCTTAAACCGACTGGACAGGTTTTTGCTTAAGGGTATAAATCTCTGGTGCAGGGAAAATGAAAAATCTAGCCCATAAGTATGATTAGAAGTCTGATTATCAAAAAACTAAAGAACCGACTGGACAGGAGATTTAAAGTTTTTAATTCTGCATTTAGGAAAGAGTATTTTAAAATAAAAAATCCGCAGCGCATCACCAAGCCCGATATCCTGTTGGTCTTTTGCCCGCCCTGGGATGTTTATATGCCGCCCCTGGGGATATCCTACCTGGCAAGCAGCCTGAATAAATTTAATTTTAAGGCGTGGATATTTGATATTAATATTCAACTTTTTAATAAATTAAATGCAACAGAGAGGGAGTTATGGAGGCCCGAGAAATATGACCTGTGGGTGGATGAGAAATTGTTTGGAGATTTAGAAAAAAAATTCAGTGAATACATAGAATCTGCCGCTCGTGAAATAATCCATACAGATGCAAAAACAATCGGTTTTTCCGTGCATATGTCAAACCGAAGATTTACTATAGCTCTGATAAGGGAGATTAAAAAGCGCTCAAGGGATAGAATTATTATACTGGGCGGGTACGGTTGCTCCAATGAACAGATGCGTGCCGAGGTACCGGAGGCTCTGGCAGATATATTCGTAATCGGAGAAGGCGAAGAGATAATAATTGAGATACTCTCACGGATTAAAGATAACATTAAGTTAGAAAATATAAATGGAGCAATTATAAATAAGGAGAATGGACGCTTGCATTTGATATCACGAGCGCCTACGCAGGATTTAAATACCCTGCCCTATCCCACCTATAAGGAATACTTTCTTGAGGATTATATAGACCCTAGCCTGCCTCTTCTCTTAAGCAGGGGCTGCATAGGTAGATGCGCCTTCTGTAATGATTACGTACTTGCAAGACCTTACAGGACAAGAAGTGCCCAGAACGTTTTTGAGGAAATTCTATACCATGTAGAAAATAACGGAATAACCTCCTTCAGCTTCAAGGATTTACTGTGCAACGGGAATATAGGAATTCTTGAGGAATTATGTGACCTGATAATCGCTAAAGGTTTAAACCTGACCTGGGATTCGCAGGCTATACCGAAAAAAGATATGAGCCTTAAGTTACTTATTAAGATGAAGAAAGCGGGTTGCCATACCCTCATTTACGGGATAGAAAGCTTCTCAAACAGGGTTCTGAAACGTATGAGGAAGTATTTTGAGGCCGAGGAGGCAGTCGAGGTTTTAAAATTGACAAAAAAGGCAGGTATAAGGACGCTTATCAACATCATAGTCGGTTTCCCGGGCGAAGAGGACGAGGATTTTATGTCAACCTACAATGCAATTAAACTAAATGAAAGATTTATCGATATGTTTTCATCCTTAAATACCTGTTGCGTAAATTCCAATTCTGACTTAGACAGGTATCATAAAGATTATAGCATTGTCTTACCGGAGAATCCTTTCGAAAGGGCGCTAAAATGGTATACCCTGGACGGGAATACCTATGAACTCAGAAAGGAGAGAGCCTTAAGGATTTTGTCCCTCTTGGATGAGCTTGGCATATCCTATATGTGCACAAACGCGAAAGACCAAAACCAGAGCATCTCCTGGAATAGAAGGGATTCTTTAAAGAGTATTTTGCAGAGATGAGTATAAATACCGATTTAGTGATAAAGGGCATCTTAAACGGCAAAGAGGCTTACGCTGGGCCCGAAATAGTCCATATCGACCTCACCAATCACTGCAATAATAATTGCATTGGCTGTTGGTGCAGGTCCCCATTGCTTAAAGATAGGGAGATGCCGGATGAGGAAAAAAAACTCAGCCTGCCGTATGAACTGATAAGAAATTTTCTATGTAACCTTAAAGTTTTAAACGGTACCAGGCAGGTAAAATTAGTGGGTGGCGGAGAGCCTTTTATGCATCCGAGGATTATGGATATAATAGAGGATATAAAGAAATTGCAAATAGAGGTGGATATAAATACAAATTTCACTCTGGTTAGCGAAGATATCGCAAGAAGATTAGTAGAGATTGAAGTGGATTTGTTGACCGTGAGTTTATGGGCGGGGACAGAGAAGGCGTACGTTGATACCCATCCGAATAAAGATAACACGGCCTTTTTAAAGATAAGAGAAATCTTAAAACTGATATCAGCCTTGAAAAGAGAAAGGAATGTAAAAAAACCCTGGATTAAAATTTACAATGTAATTTCCAATCTTAATTGTTACGATGTGAAAGATATGCTTGATTTCGCAATAGAAGTGGGAGCAGAAGATATTCAATTTGTTTTACTCGACCCGATTAAAGACAGGACAGATTGCCTTTTGATAAACGAGAGGGAGGGAAAATTTCTGGAGGATTTCTTTAATAAATTGGAAAAAGACTATGACTTTGAGAAATCCCTTTATGTAAGCCCGGAAGGGAAAGGTTCGATATCCATAACTGCCTTTTCAGATTTTAAGCGAAGGCTTTCTAATAGAGGCTATAAAAGAGGAATATATGATGAGGCCAGAATAGTAAATATCCCCTGTTATGTGGGATGGCTGTTTGTGAGGGCGATGGCCACAGGAAACATTGTGCCATGCTGTAAGGGCCACAGAATGGTGTTGGGAAACCTGTATAAAGACTCGTTTATTGATATATGGAATTCAAACCAGTACAGAAAGTTCAGGTACAACGCAAAGAATTTGAAAAAGACACACCCCTTTTTTTCGGGGATCGGGAACAACGCCTCGGAAAAGACAGGTTGTTATAACTGTGACAATCTGTGGCAGAATGAACCAATGCACAGACTTATCTTGACGCGGGATATAACTATAAAAAACAGGCTGATCAGTTTCTTGGATAGATTAGGAAGCCCATTTAGCGTGTAATGTTGCTTTGTCAAATAAATAGAAGCATGATTACGGCGATTATGCCGAATGTTGTTATTCTTCAAAGTGTCACTTCGGCATCCCGACGCGTTTCTAAAGAAGTTGCTACGTTCGGGAAAAGACCGATTACGGAGATTAAGGCATCGTTATTACATCGCTGTAATCTTTTTA
>CAZDNS010000068.1:0-10197 GCA_964506845.1 uncultured Planctomycetia bacterium
TGGGAGAACGCTACATTCGCATTGTAGAGGTCGCGGGTTCAAATCCCGCTCGCTCCACTGAATCTTTCGGAGAAAGATTCATGCATAAGTGGCGTTAAATAATATGACGAATAGGAATATTATAGCCACTGGAGCGCTACCTTTTGTAATTAGGGATTTGAAGCGAGTGAGCGCCGAGCGAATAAAATAGCAAATAGCAAATCGCAAATGGTTAAGGGCAAGAGCTACTATTTGCCATAAGCCATTCGCTATTAGCTAAGTTAGGGTGTAGTAGGCAAATCCCGCTCGCTCCACCAAAGAGTGCTTACCAGATAAGGCTCGCAGCCTTATTTAACAGAACACAAATCAAGATTTAATCAATTAGTTTTATATCCTGTAAGCGACAGAGGTTTGTATGTGCGGAATACGCCGCTCATTGGTTTTATCTAAAATATAACATAGAGTAATATACCTGCAAAAAAGGGTAACCGCAAAAGCGCAGAATAACCCTGCCTTGCCGGCAGGCAGGCGCCAAAGCGCGAAATACCAGCAAAGAACGCAAAGAGACTTTTGCGATTTAGCGGTTGTAAATTTTGTGTTTCAGCGGTTGCAAAGGAGGATAAAATACTCAAGAAATTAGGCTTAATTTTACTCATAGTGATGTGTTTTATCCCGGATTTTTCAATAGAAAAATCCACCACGAGCGATAGCGAGGGGCCGCTCGGCCAAACTCGACGAGAATTTGGCTGGCTTTGCGGGGTAGGCCACATACCGCAGCGGTATGTGGACACCCAAATTTTGTTTGCGCTAAAGCGCATGCACAAAATAGTGCAGGAAAAATTCGGGATTACCTTGCGAAACCGACAAAATCCTCGTTGGATTTTGTCGTGCAACCCCTTCGGGGCAAATTTCGCTCGCGCTTTTGCGCAGGCAAAATTTGGGATTAGCCCTGCCTTTGCAGCAAAAGAAAAAAATTCTATCCAGATTAAAGGTTCTGATACAATGGTTAATCTGGGCCAGGCCTGGGCAGAAAGGTATATGGAAGAAAATCCTTCAGAATTTGTGGCTGTGACTGGCGGAGGTTCTGGTACAGGCATTGCCAGTTTAATAAGCGGTACCTGTGATATTACTATGAGTTCGAGGGATATCAAGGATAAAGAGGTCGCTTTAGCAAAACAAAAGGGCATTGAGCCGTACGAGATTAGGGTTGGGCTGGACGGTTTGGCGGTAGTGGTAAATACTAAGAATCCGGCCAGCAGATTAACGCTGGATCAATTATCCCAGATTTTTACAGGCAGAATCACCAATTGGAAAGAGTTAGGAGGGGAAGATAAGGAGATTGTAATTCTTTCGCGCGAGATAAATTCCGGAACGCACGTTTATTTTAAGGAACATGTTTTAAGAAAAAACGATCCAAATTCTAAGGAAGAATTCGCACCCGTTGCCCTTTTGTTATCTTCCTCGCAGGCAATCGCTGATGAGGTCGCGGGTAATCCTGCCGCTATTGGTTATTATGGAATGGGCTATATTAGCTCCAGACAAAAGAGCGTCCTTATAGCCAAGGATGAGAAATCAGAATATATCGCGCCCATAATAGAAAATGTCGTAAGCGGAAAATACCCCATATCGCGGCCATTGTTTCTCTATACCAATGGCCAACCCGAGGGATTAGTTAAGAAATTTATCGATTTTGTGCTCTCCAATGAAGGGCAGGAGATAGTCTTAAAAACAGACTTTGTGCCTATTAAGAAGTAGTGGTTCGACTTCGCTCTGGTTCGGCAAGCTCACCATTCGCCCTGAGCAACCGTAGAGGGTCGAAGGGCTCACCATCCTGCCTCGGCACCGAGTGCCATGTGTTCTATTGCCTCGGCACGAGGTGAGCGTAAGTCGAAGGACAGGCAAGGAATAGAGAGTGAGAAGGTTTAAAGAATTTATTATCGAAAAGTTAATCTTATTATGCGGATTAGTTTCGATATTTTTTGTTATTCTTATTTTTTTGTTTCTGCTTAAGGAGGGCCTCGCAGTATTTAAAACGGTTAGCCCTTTAAAATTCCTCTTTGGCAAAAATTGGTATCCCATCTCAGAGCCCGCGCAATTAGGAATCCTTCCTTTAATTTTAGGTTCGCTTTTGGTTACTGTAGGCGCCGCGCTAATTTCCATTCCTATCGGTGTTGCCTGCGCAATTTACATTGCGGAGGTCGCGCCGCTGAAAACAAAGGAGATTCTTAAGTCAGGCATTGAATTACTGGCTGCTATACCCAGCGTGGTACTGGGTTTTATCGGTATGATAACGTTAGTACCATGGATTAAAAACATCTTTAAATTACCAACCGGCTTAACGGCATTATCCGGCTCAATTATGCTTGCTTTTATGGCAATGCCTACAATTGTTTCCATTGCGGAGGATGCGCTTTATTCAGTGCCAAGAGCCTATAAGGAGGGCTCGCTTGCTTTGGGCGCAACCCATTGGCAGACTATTTTTCGGGTAATGCTTCCTGCTTCTTCTTCTGGAATTTTAGCTGCGGTAATGCTGGGTATTGGCAGGGTTATAGGTGAAACTATGGCTGTAATGATGATTACAGGTAACGCTGCCTTAATACCGCATAGTATTTTACAGCCGGTGCGCACCCTCACCGCAACCATTGCCGCGGAGATGGGCGAGGCAGTAGTAGGTAGCGAACATTACTTTGCCTTATTTGCCATTGGCATAGTTTTGTTTGTAATAAGCTTTGCGATTAATGTAACAGCGGATTTATTTTTACATAAGAGACAGCGATGATTGACGCAAAAAATTCGCAGAAAGTCGCTTTTTTCTTTTTATTTTTAGCCACGCTTCTGATTGTGGTGCCGGTTGGACTTATTATCGCGGTTATTATTCAAAAAGGTTTACCGGCGATAAACTGGCAATTTCTTGTTGATATTCCCCGCCAGGGTATGCGCACCGGCGGCATATTCCCCGCCATTGTGGGAACAGTCTATTTAGTTTTGGCTGCAATTATTTTTGCCCTGCCGATTGGTTTGATGGCTGCAATTTATTTAAGCGAATATGCAAAGGACAATTTTTTAACCCGTATTATCAAGTTGGCAATTGTAAACTTGGCAGGCGTGCCTTCGGTAGTGTATGGGCTTTTTGGCTTGGCTTTATTTGTCGTCTTTTTTAAATTCGGCGCTTCAATCTTAGCCGGTTCTTTAACTTTGGGTATTATGATTTTACCCCTCATTATTACCACCTCACGCGAAGCCTTAGAAAGCGTGCCTTATTCCTTTCGCGAGGTAAGCTGGTCATTGGGCGCAAGCAGGTGGCAGACTATAAGGAATATTGTTTTACCTAATGCCATTCCCGGCATATTAACCGGGACGATCCTGGGGCTTGGTCGCGCAGCAGGGGAGACTGCGCCGATTTTATTTACTGTTGCTGCCTTTTATCTGCCTCGGCTTCCAAAGTCAATCTTTGACCAGGCCATGGCGCTTCCGTATCATCTTTACGTTATTTCAACCCAGGTGCCGAACGTGGATGAAAAAATAAGATATGGCACGGCATTAGTTTTATTGACCCTGGTATTATTTATGAATTTAGTGGCAATTATTATCAGGTATAAATTTAGGAAAAAGAAGAAATGGTAAAATTTGATATCAAAAATCTGAATATTTGGTTTGGGGCAATACAGGCGCTAAAAGATGTAAGTCTTCAGATATATACTAATGAGATCTTAAGCATCATCGGCCCGGCAAATAGCGGTAAAACCACGTTTTTAAGGATGCTTAATCGCCTAAATGAGTTAGAGGATAATTTTAGATGGAGTGGAAATGTGAAACTGGACGGAAAAGACATAGCCTCGCAGGATGTAGAATTATTGCGCAAAAGGGTAGGCGCGGTATTTGCCCTGCCTTTGCCTCTACCTTTATCTATATTTGATAATGTTGCGTATGGCCCGAGAATGCACGGTATAAATAGCAGGAAAAAATTACAAACAATTGCGGAGGATGCGCTGAAGAAAGCTTACCTCTGGGAAGAGGTAAAGGATAGACAAGAAACCTCCGCATTCAAGCTTTCAGGCGGGCAACAGCAACGCCTTTGTATCGCCAGAACCTTAGCAGTTGAACCAGAAGTAATTTTGTTTGATGAGCCCTGCTCGGGGTTAGACCCTGTCTCAACTGCAAAGGTAGAACAGGCTATGTTAAAATTAAAGGAGAATTACACCCTGGTTTTGATTACCAACAATGTTAAGCAGGCAGCGCGCGTAGGAGACAGAACCGCCTTCTTTTTAAGCGGCGAACTGATTGAAATAGATAAAACCGAAAAGATTTTTACTGCCCCTGCCAATCAGCGCACAGACGATTATATCAGCGGAAAGTTTGGATAATATCAGTAACTGGTAAATTAGTAACTCGTCCCGAATGTAGCGACTACTTCTGCTTAACTTCGGGATCCCGTGCCGAATGTAGTTAAATATGTAACATATCTTCGGCATCCCGAAGCGATGCTACGTAGGACAGCTTCATTCGGGAAAGCAATACTATATAAAGAAACTGCATTCGGGATAACCGGTAATTTATTATAACGGTTTTAGTAAGAACAATCTATGTCAAAAATAATTACTAAAAATTTAAATCTCTGGTATGGTGATTTCCAGGCGTTAAAGAATGTGGATGTTTCCTTTTCAGAGAAGAAAATCACTGCAATTATCGGGCCATCGGGTTGCGGTAAATCCACCCTTTTAAGAGTTTTTAACCGGATGAACGATTTGATAGAAGGTGTTAACATGAACGGAGAAGTGCATATTGACGGAGAAAATATTTTAGATTCAAATACGGATTTGATATATTTACGTAAAAAAGTGGGTATGGTTTTTCAAAGACCCAACCCTTTCCCGTTGTCCATTTATGAAAATATTGCTTTTGGCCCAAGGATTCACAATTCAATCAAGAGGGATGAATTAAATGGAGTTGTCGAGCAAAGTTTGAAATCCGTACTTTTATGGGATGACCTTAAAGATAGGCTTAAAAGATCTGCCCTTAGCCTGTCATTAGAGCAAAAACAGAGACTCTGTATTGCCAGGCTCATAGCAGTTAAGCCGGACATATTGCTTATGGATGAACCCTGCTCTGCCCTAGACCCTCAGGCAACGCAGCGCATCGAGGAATTAATGCATGAGCTTAAAAATAATTATACCATAATAATAGTAACCCATAACATGCAACAGGCTGCACGCGTTTCCGACGACACCGGTTTTATGCTTTTAGGCGAATTATTAGAATTCAATAAGACTGAAGATATATTCACTAATCCAAAAGATAAACGCACAGAAGATTACATTACCGGAAGATATGGATAAGTTAATTTACAGTTCACAGTCCGGCGTTAAAACCGAGGGCTGCGAATTCTTTCGACTGAAAGGAGAAAGTTATGGAAAGACATCTTGATGCAGAGTTAAAAGAATTACACAAAGAAATTTTAAAGATGGGGGCTTTGGCTGAAGAGGCGATATTCAAATCCATCGAGACCTTAAAAAATCAGGATAAGGAGGGCGCTCAAGAGGTAATAAATACGGATAATCGTATTGATGAATTAGAGCTTTCTGTTGATGAACGCTGCATCGATTTGATTGCGCGGTATCAGCCTATGGCGGGCGACCTGCGTTTTATCACTACGGGGATGAAGTTAAACGCAGAGCTTGAAAGAATTGCGGACCTGGCAGTAGATATCTGCCAGCGCGTCCTGGAATTAGCGGATAAGCCTTTGCTCAAACCCCTTATTGATATACCTAAATTATCCGCCATTGCGCAAAAAATGGTTCATGGCGCAATAGACTCTTTTGTTAAAAAGGATGTGGTTTTAGCTAAGAAGGTAATTTTGTCTGATTCTGAGGCGGATGAGTTGCGCAATCTGGTTCAGGAAGAGTTAATTAATGACTATATGGCTCGCGATGCCTCCACTGCCAGTCGCGCAGTGCCGCTTCTCTTAATTACCCGCCATCTTGAACGTATCTGCGACCACGCTACCAATATTGCTGAGGATGTTGTCTATATGGTTGAGGCCAAGGTAGTAAAACATCATCGCCAGGAATTAGATTAAACCCAAAATTTGCATTGCGAAGGAAAAAGATTGATAACCAATTGTCCGAATTACAGTTATTGCAAATATAGTTGTAAGAAAAAGTGCAATGCAAGTTTTGCCTACGGCAGCCCTAATTTTACAAAGCGAGGTAGGTATTTGAGCAAGGATGCAAGTTGTATTGTTATGTTTTTGTTCAAGATGTAGATTTAGTAAAATTAGGGCTGGGTTAACCCAGCCTCTTCTAAAGAAGGGGCTGTCCTAAGGACAAATTTTGCTATTGTAAAATTTGGGTTGAATTCATAAAGTTAAATTTTAACTATGCGATTATTTCTCTCTCTTTTTATATTTATTATGCTAAGCCTTTTGCCTGCAAGGCTTTTTCCGCAAGAGGTTAAGAAGCCAGCAGTAAGCGGTACATTTTATCCCTCCTCAAAAGAAGAGTTAGAAGGGACTGTTGATAAATTCGTCTATGGCGCGGATGTAAAAACAGAAAACAAAGAAATAATAGGGGCTATTTCACCCCATGCGGGTTATATCTATTCGGGCGCTGTAGCAGGATATACCTACAAGGCTATAAAAGAAAAAAAAGTTAAGTTAGTTATCCTTGTAGGGCCTAGCCATTTTGAATTCTTTAATGGTATCTCGGTTTATAACAGGGGCGCTTTCCAGACACCCCTCGGCAATGTAGGAATTGATGCGGAATTTGCAAACCGTCTCATACAGGAAAATCCAAAAATAACATTCTACCCAAAGGCGTTCAGCCAGGAACATTCCTTAGAAGTTCAACTTCCCTTTCTCCAGAGAACCTTGAGCGATTTTAAGATTGTTCCTGTGCTTATCGGGAATCCTTCGTTTGAGAATTGCAAGTTACTTTCTGACGCTATCGTAAAGGTTTTAAACAATAGAAAAGACGCGCTGATAATAGCGAGTACAGATTTGTCGCATTATCACACCTATGAGGAAGCCCTCAGGCGCGATAATTTTACACTCTCCGAAGTATCGCAGTTAGATCCGGATAGGTTTTTCAGAGACTACTCAAAGGAAGGCATTGAACTATGCGGGCTAGGAGCAGTCTTGACTACAATGATGGTTTCAAATTCCCTTGGCGCAAATAAATTCGAGATTTTAAAATATGCGAATTCAGGCGATGCTACAGGAGATAGATATAGAGTTGTTGGATACGCAAGCGGTATATTTACCGCAGAACCAAAAAAAACAGAAGAGGTAGATATGTTAAATGAAAATCAAAAAAACAGGCTGCTTTTTATAGCGCGAAATTCTATTGAAAATTATTTAAAAAAAGGCTCAAAACCGCAAGTTTCAGAAACAGACCCAGGGCTTCTGGAAGAAAAAGGGGCATTTGTAACCCTGACCAAACAAGGAGAGTTACGAGGTTGCATAGGCTCTATTTATCCCACAGCCCCGCTTTATAAGACGGTCTCAGATATGGCCATTGAGGCTGCGACAGGCGATCCCAGGTTTCCCCAACTTAGTTTAGAGGAGCTTAAAGAGATAGAGATAGAAATCTCGGCGCTCTCTCCCCTTGAAAAAATAGACGATATCTCTAAGATAAAGGTGGGTACGCATGGCCTGTTAATACGCAAGGGATTTTACTCCGGCCTTCTTCTTCCGCAGGTTGCCGCAGAATATAACTGGACAAAAGAGGAATTTTTGGAGCACACCTGTTATAAGGCAGGGCTTAATAAGGATGCCTGGAAAAAGGGGGCGGATATCTACATCTTTAGCGCACTGGTATTCGGGGAAGGGGATACCAGGCGATAGGCAGGATATGAATAGATTTTTTGTAAAGGCGAGCAATATAAAAAACAATAAGGCCTGCTTTGAAAAAGAGGAAACGCATCATATTGTAGATGTCCTTAGAATTCGTCCGAATGAAAAAATAGTATTTTTTGACGGAGCCGGAAATGAATATACAGGTGTAGTTAGGCAGGATAAAAAGGGAAGGTTGTTTGCCGACATCATAGAGAAAAAACAGATAGCACAATTCTCACTTCCAAGGATAACCCTTTGTCAGGCAATACCCAAAAAGGATAAGATGGACCTGATTGTAGAAAAGGCTACTGAATTAAATGTGGATACCATAATCCCCGTTATTACCGACAGGTGTTTAATCCAGAAAACCGACGAGGTATCTGAGCACCGTATGGCCAGATGGAAAAAAATCGCAGTAGAGGCCTCAAAGCAGTGCGGACGCTTAACAGTTCCTGTTATTGCTAAACCAAAGCCTCTTTTAGATGTCTTGAGAGGCGCATCTGTAAGTTATGAACTGACGGTATTTGCTACCCTGTCAGGCAAAAGGATTAATCCCGGGGACTTACTTGATAGAAACCCCTCCGGTTCTATTATAGTATTTGTCGGGCCTGAGGGGGATTTTTCAGAAAGGGAGATAGGGTTTGCCCAAGATTTTGATCTAACGCCCGTAAATTTGTTTCCCCTTACCCTTAAGGTTGAAACGGCAAGCCTGTTTATTCTATCTATATTAAATCTTGCATATCTTAAAGGCCATTCAGATGTTACTAAGTAATAAATATTCCTTTATTACCTTTGGCTGTAAGGTAAATCAATATGACTCAAAGAAGATGAAAGAAAAATTGGATAACCTGGGTCTTGAAGAGGCTGCCGAAGAATCTCTCTCAGATATAATCTTTATAAATACCTGCACAGTTACCGAGACTGCGGATAGAAAATCGTTTTCTGCCCTGAAACAGGCTCTGTCAAGAAATCCCACTGCAACTATTTTTATGATAGGCTGTTCAGTCGATTATCATGCATCAGACATTCATTTCAGCAACAAGGGGGTTATATGTCTTGGAAATAAAGAAAAATCCGGAATCGACAAAATTGTTCGTCAGGTTGTAAAAATCAACCAGCCTGTCCATAGCAGGAGCCGTATAAACCCCGTTAGAGAACGAAGTGACGACCACCAGCTGAAGTCAGCAGCTTTCTCTAATCCCACAGGGATAGACCTTCCTAATCCTTTAAAGGAAGGGTCTAACGGGGTAAATAAAAATGGGCGTACCCGCGCCATTGTCAAGATTCAAGAGGGTTGCGAGAATTTTTGTTCCTATTGCATCATACCCAGTGTCAGGGGAGCCTTAAACTCTAGAGTCCCGGAAGAAATAATCGAAGAGATTAAGGTTCTTGTGAATACAGGGGTTAAGGAGGTAGTCCTGTCAGGCATATGCCTCGGTGCTTATGGACAGGACTTAGGAGGTAGTTTAGACCTGGCAGGTCTTCTTAGTCTAATCGTAGAACTCAAGGGTAATTTTCGAGTCAGGCTTAGTTCCATAGAGCCCAAATACGTAACCGATACCCTTATTAACCTATTAAGAGATTTTGAAAAATTTTGCCCCCATATTCACATCCCTTTCCAGTCAGGGGATGACGAGGTCTTAAAGAAGATGAACAGGCCGTATGACTCCTCCTATTGCATTGAGCTGGTTAACAGGCTGCGGCTTGAGATTCCAGATGTTGCAGTTACCACAGATATTATGGTAGGCTTTCCGGGCGAATCCGATAGAAACTTCCTTAACAGCGTTTCCTTCCTCAGAAAGATTAAACCGTCACGCATACATGTATTTCCGTATAGCGCCAGGCGCGATACCCCCGCAAGCCTGTTAAACGATACTACGCCGGCGCACATCAAACTAAAAAAGGCCTTGTTTATAAAGAGACTGGCCCAGAGGTATTCCCTCTTATACCGAAGGGAATTTTTAAATAGATTCTCGAAGGTTCTAATTGAGTCAAAATTTGACGAAGAAAAAGGTTTTTATTGCGGCTACAGCGAAAATTATATAATGGTCCACACGCCTGGCGCTAGCGATTTAATAAACACCATAGCGCCTGTTAAGATAAACAGGGTTACAAAAACACACACCTTTGGAGAGATTGTAAATCCTTCCTTTTAACTCCTTTTATTTCAATAGGTTTTGATTTTGTTCTCTTGACAAATTTCAAAATATGTGATATATTTGTAAAAATTTTTTATGGTATAGGAAAGTATGAAGCTCCACGGGTTTACACCCGTGGTATCTTCAAATGCTTCGGCGAAATCCGCCGAAGCATACCCGCCTCAGCTTTAGCTACGGCGGGTTATCCGCTTCGCATTCATCCACGGCTTTACAGCCGTGGTCTTCTGC
>CAZDNS010000069.1:0-10130 GCA_964506845.1 uncultured Planctomycetia bacterium
AGTCGAAGGATTCGCACAAACAAAGAGGTTAAACAAAGGAGATTGACTTATGTCACACTTCGTGTTTCATAAGTCAAGCGCTCATTAAAGGAGCCAAATATGATAGACAGATACGCTTTATCAAATATGAAAACCATATGGACCGACGAGAATAAGTTTAAGAAGATGCTTGAGGTAGAGATTTTAAGCTGTGAGGCGCTTTCTAAATTAGGCAAGGTTCCGAAAAAGGATTTAGGCATCATAAAGAAAAGAGCGCGCTTTAACATAGCCAGGATAAAAGCCATAGAAGAAAAGACAAAACACGACGTAGTGGCATTTATCGAGAATATCTCCGAAAATCTGGGCTCCTCAGCAAGATTTCTGCATATGGGTCTTACCTCAAACGATATCTTAGACACCAGCCTTGCCTGCCAGATGAGAGAATCAGCTGATATTATTATAGGAGATATAAAGAAACTCCTTAGCGTAATTTCAAAAAAGGTAAAGAAATATAAATATACCCCTATGGCCGGAAGGACGCACGGAGTCCATGCCGAGCCGATTACCTTTGGCCTCAAACTCGCCCTCTTCTATGACGAGGCAAGAAGAAATCTGGAGAGGATGCTTAAGGCAAAAGATACAATTTCTTTCGGAAAGATATCCGGCGCTGTCGGAACCTATGCGAATATTGAGCCCTTTGTAGAAGAGTATATATGTAAGAAATTAGGTCTTAAAGTAAGCCCTGTATCAACGCAGGTCATCCCAAGGGATAGGCATGCGGAGTTTTTATCAACCCTTGCCCTTATCGGAACAACCCTTGAGAGGTTTGCAACCGAGATAAGGCACCTTCAAAGGACAGAAGTGGCTGAGGCGGAGGAATTTTTTGCAAAGGGTCAAAAGGGCTCATCCGCAATGCCGCATAAGCGAAACCCTGTAAACGCAGAAAGGATATGCGGTCTTAGCCGGCTGCTTCGTGCAAATGCTATAAGCGGCCTTGAGAATGTGGCTCTGTGGCATGAGAGGGATATAAGCCACTCCTCTGCTGAAAGGGTAATAATACCTGACTCCTGCATCCTTATTGACTTTATGCTGAATGAAACGATAAGACTGGCGGATAACCTTCTGGTCTATCCGGAGAATATGAAGAAGAATTTAGAGCTTACGAAGGGAAGGCTTTTTTCCCAGCACGTGCTTTTAACCTTAATAGAAAAGGGCTTATCACGGCTAGAGGCCTACAATATAGTTCAAAAAGCCGCTATGAAATCCTTTAATGAAAATGCGGATTTCAAGAAGATTTTAGAACAGGACGAGGAAATAGCAAAGACACTGTCTAAAGCCGAACTCGATAAATGTTTTTCTTTAAAACACCATATGAGATTCGTTGATAAAATTTACAGGAGGGTAGGAATCTAATGCAGAAGTTAAAGTTACTCTACGAAGGAAAGGCAAAAAAGGTCTATGAGACAGACAATCCGGATTTACTTATTCAGGAATTTAAGGATGACGCCACTGCCTTTGATGCCACTAAACGGGGCACAATAGTCGGGAAGGGCGTGGTAAACAATAAAATCTCAGCCAGGTTATTTGAACTGCTTGAGAAAAAGGGCATTCCTACCCATTTTGAGAAACTCATAAGCGATAGAGAGATGCTTATAAAAAAGGTTAAGATTGTCCCGATAGAGGTTACAATAAGAAATATTGTTGCCGGCGGTATGAGCAAACTTCTCGCCTTGGAAGAAGGCATAAAATTAAAGTTACCTGTTCTGGAATATCACTACAAAGAGGATAGTCTGCATGACCCGCTTATAAACGATTATCATATAAGGGCGCTTGAGCTTGCGACAGATAGCGAACTTGAAGAGATACGCTCCTCTTCATTCAGCATAAATGAGATATTAAAAAGATTTTTTGACGAGAAGAATCTTATACTTGTGGACTTTAAACTGGAATTCGGAAGGCATAAAGGGAAAATCCTGCTTGCTGATGAAATATCCCCTGATACCTGCAGGCTCTGGGATAAAACTACAAATGAGAAACTTGATAAGGACAGGTTTAGACGAGACCTCGGGAATGTAGAAGAGGCGTATCAGGAAGTATATAGGAGGGTGTTGGGTTAACAACAACCTAGATTACAACGATTCTAAAGAGATTTCGGCGATATTGTTTTTAAGCTTTTAATCTCCGTAATCGAAATTAATCGCTGGAATCATATTTTAAAAATTACTTAAAACAATGCTCTGGAAGATAGAAGTTAGACAAAAACCGGGTTTTTTTGATGCGCAGGGCGCTGCGATAAAGAAGGATATCGCTGATTCAGGGCTTGGCAGGGTAGATGATGTCAGGGCAGAACAGTTATATTTTATAGACGGGGATTTCACAAAAACGGATATAGAGAAGATTGCAAAAGAAGTGCTTTTTGACCCGATAACCGAGGAGTTTGTTAGCCGCCCTGTTAGAAATCTCGCAGAGCGAGACGCTATTTCTAATGGGGTAAACCCCGTTAGAGATAGCGTCCCACGCTATGGGATTTCTAACGGGGTAAAGGCGGTAGAGATTTTCTATAATCCCGGGGTGATGGACCCCTGGGAGGAATCTGTAAAAAAGGCGATTTTGGATTTGGGGTTTAATAGTGTCAATGCCATAAAAACGGCAAAGAGGTATCTTATAAAAGGAGAAATCTCTGATGAGAAACTTAAACTTGCAGCCGAAAAATTGCTATATAACAGGGTTATCCAGAATACAAAGACTTGCCCCATAAAAATCAAAAGCCCAAAGTATAAATTCAGGTTAAATATAGTCAAATTGTTAAATCTGGATAAGAAAGGTCTTATTAAGTTAAGCAAAGACGGCCAGTTATTTCTTAACTTAGAGGAGATGCTTACGATTAAAGGGTATTTTAAGAAATTAGGCAGAAATCCCACTGACTGCGAACTTGAGACAATTGCCCAGACCTGGTCAGAGCACTGCGGACATAAGACGTTTAAAAGCAAAATAGAATATAAAGTCAAAAGTCAAAAGTCAAAAGTCAAAACAGAAATAATTAATAATCTTTTAAAATCCACAATAATGAAAGTAACTAAGGAATTGAATAAACCCTGGTGCGTGTCTGTATTTAAAGACAATGCAGGGATAATTGACTTTGACAAGGAAAACAATGTCTGCTTTAAGGTGGAGACGCATAATCATCCCTCTGCTCTGGAGCCCTATGGCGGCGCAGGCACAGGTATTGGCGGCGTAATAAGGGATATCTTAGGAGTTGGTCTTGGCGCAAAACCGATTATGAATACAGATGTATTTTGTTTTGCGCCTCCTGACACTCCTTTTAAGAAGGTGCCAAAGGGGATGCTTCATCCAAAGCGGATTATGAAGGGCGTTGTCTCCGGAGTAAGAGATTATGGAAATAGAATGGGTATTCCTACCTCAAACGGAGCAGTCTTATTCGACGAGCGCTTTATAGGTAATCCCCTTGTCTATTGCGGGACAGTCGGCATTATGCCGAAAGAAGCCTCATTTAAAAGGGTAAATAGCAGGGATTTGGTAGTTCTTGTTGGAGGCAGAACCGGCAGGGACGGTATCCATGGAGCTACATTTTCATCAGGAGAGCTTACTCATAGGTCAGAAAGCATCTCCGGAGGAGCAGTTCAGATAGGAAACCCAATTCAGGAAAAAAAGATTACCGATACACTCCTTCAGGCGCGCGATAGAAGATTGTACAACGCCATAACAGACTGTGGCGGCGGTGGCTTATCAAGTGCGGTGGGCGAGATGGGGAAGGATTTAGGCGTTATAGTGGATTTGGAAAAGGTGCCCTTAAAATATGAGGGGCTCTCCTACGCAGAGATATGGATTTCAGAGGCGCAGGAGAGGATGATTTTGGCGGTACCAAAAAATAAACTTAAGGAATTATTAAAGGTATTTGAGAGTGAGGATGTTGAAGCGACTGTTATAGGCGAATTCACGAATGATAAAAGGCTTCATTTAAGATACGAGGGGAATACGGTCTGCAATATGGATATGGAATTCTTACACGAAGGCCTTCCAAAGATTATAAGAAAGGCAACCTGGCAAAAACCGAAACATAAAGAGCCTGATTTTAACTGCCCCAAAGACTTGACAACATCCTTATTAAAAATACTCTCCAGTTTCAATGTATGCTCAAAGGAGTGGATTATAAGGCAGTATGACCACGAGGTTCAGGGCCAAAGCGTCCTAAAACCTCTTATCGGCATAACCAATGACGGCCCCTCTGACGCCGCAATAATAAGGCCTGTGTTTAATTCCAAAAAAGGCGTAATAGTCAGTTGCGGAATAAATTTCAGATACTCAGATATAGACCCGTACTGGACGGCTGCCTCAAGCATAGATGAGGCGATAAGGCAGATTATTGCAGTCGGCGGCTCTCTGGACAAGATAGCGCTTTTGGATAATTTCAGCTGGGGCGATACGGATAAACCAGAGAAATTAGGCGAACTCGTCCGGGCGGCTTATGGCTGTTATGATATTGCAAAGGCATACAAGGTTCCGTTTATCTCCGGAAAGGATAGCCTGAATAACGAATACAGGGTCGGGAATAAGACTATATCTATCCCCGGCACACTTTTAGTCTCGGCAATCTCGGTTATGGAGGATATCTCAAAGGTAGTTTCTATGGATTCCAAAAAAGAGGGAAACTTAATTTATATCATAGGCGATACTTATGATGAATTAGGCGGCTCCGAATACTTTAGTCTGAATGGATTTATCGGAAATGACTGCCCGCAGGTAAATCCGAAAAAGGCAAAAGAGGTTTTTGAAAAACTCAGCAAAGTAATCTCGCTCGGTTTAGCCAGAAGTTGTCACGACTTATCAGAAGGCGGTTTGGGTGTTTCGCTTGCTGAGCTCGCCTTTAGCGGCGGGCTTGGGATGACGGTTTTCTTAAACGAAGTACCTTATAAAAAGTTACCAGTTACCAGTTACCAGTTACGAGTTACGAGGGACGATTTTATTCTATTCTCCGAATCTAACTCCAGATTCATAGTGGAAGTTGAAAAAGAAAAACAGAAGGATTTTGAAAAGATAATGAAAGGTGTGTCTTTTGGCTTAATAGGTTGTTTATCGGAAGACCCTGAGTTTAAGATTTTTGGAATAAAGAGAAATTTGGTTGTGTCAACGGACATAAATGCGCTGAAAGAAACGTGGCAGAAAACGCTGAAGTGGTGATATTTTATTCGTTACTTGAGTTTATTGAGTTACTCGAGTTTTTAAGAATTCTATAACTCTATTAACCCTAGTAACTCTATCAACGTTATAACAGAATTAACTATGATTAAACCCAAAGTCTTAATCTTACGAACTGCCGGCACAAACTGCGACAAGGAAACCGCCTATGCCTTTGAACTTGCTGGGGTAAAGGCAGAGTTAGCCCATATAAACAGGTTTATTAAGAGAGAAAAAGACCTCTCGGAATACCAGATACTTACAATCCCTGGCGGGTTTACCTACGGCGATGATATTGCCTCAGGTAAAATTCTGGCAAATGAGATAAAGAATAAATTGGGCGAGGATTTAAGGAATTTTATTGATGACGGGAAACTTATAATAGGCATATGTAATGGTTTTCAGGTTCTGGTTAAGGCGGGATTTCTGCCTGATTTAAACGGCTCGCAAGACATTCAGGCAACCCTTACCATAAATGACTCAGCTAAGTTTGAAGACCGTTGGACTTATTTAAAATTACCAATTATCCCGAATGCAGTTGCCCAAAGAGGTTACACTTCGGGATCCCGAAGTTACGCCAAGGCAGTTGCTACATTCGGGACCAATTACCAATTACCAATTACCAAATGTGTATGGACGAAAGGGATAGAGGATATAATCTATCTTCCTGTGGCGCACGGAGAGGGAAAGTTTGTGCCAAGGGATAAAGAGGTCTTAAATAGGCTAAAAGAAAATAATCAGATAGTATTTCAGTATGTAGATGAAAATGGGAATTTAGCAGGCTATCCCCATAACCCAAATGGCTCTGTGGAAAATATTGCAGGGATATGCGATAATACAGGAAGGATTTTCGGCCTTATGCCGCACCCCGAGCGCCACATCTTCAGCCACCAACACCCCAGATGGACAAGGGAAAAGCGCGCACCACAAGGCGACGGCCTCGCAATATTTAAAAATGGGGTTGAGTATATAAAGAAAAATCTGTAATTATGAGCTATAAATACAAAAATCTAATTAGTCAGATTCAAGAAAAGCCTTATTTTGATAAGAGCGAAAGAGGTATTATTTTATACAAAGCAGATGTATTAGATATATTAAAACAGATACCGCATTGCTCAGTAGATATGATATTTGCAGATCCTCCATACTTCTTATCTAATGGAGGAATGACTTGTTATGCAGGACGGCGTGTTTGTGTTAATAAGGGCGAATGGGATAAATCTCCAGGTATAGAGGAAACATACAAGTTTAATTTAGAATGGCTTAAACTATGCCAAGATGTTCTTGCAAAAGATGGTACTATTTGGGTTAGCGGCACATCTCATATTATCTATTCTATTGGTTTTGCAATGCAGCAACTTGGATTTAAAATTCTTAATGATATAGCATGGTACAAAATTAATCCACCTCCCAACCTATCTTGTAGATACTTTACGCATGCTACAGAGACAGTAATATGGGCTGCTAAGAACAAAAATAGCAGGCATTATTTTAATTATTCACTTATGCGAAAGTTGAATAATAACAAACAAATGCAATCTCTTTGGTATATAACTGCACCTAAGCCAGAAGAAAAAATATTTGGCAAGCACCCAACGCAGAAACCACTCGCTCTTCTAGAAAGAATACTGCTATCGTCTACAAAAGAATATGATTTAGTTTTAGATCCTTTTACAGGGTCATCTACTACAGGAGTTGCTTCCTATAGACTTAATAGATATTTTATAGGTGTAGATAACAGCGAGGATTATCTAAGGCTTTCTATAAAAAGACTTAATTCTGAACTAAGGATAAAACGCGATACAAAAACAGAAGAAAATAAAATTGAGCAAGATATTGAAAAGCTTATCACTGTATAAAAAATATTATAGTGTTAATACATTGCATGACGTAGTAAAAACATTCCAAGATACATTATTAGAATCTAATAAAACATTTTCATATTTTGTAGACTGGCAGAAAATAAAAGAAAATGTCGAACGATATAATTATGAAATAAATTTATTAAATTACCTTGTTGGACAAAAAGATACTGGACAAAAATTAAAGGAGATTTTGAACAAAAACCCAGAAGTATTACCTGTGATACCGCTTATTATTGCTGTGCGAGATAACGATATCTCTGTAATAACAGATGCCAACAAACCACTTGAAACATTAAAGAAATATGATTTTAAGAAAAGAGCATTAACGGATAGAGATATAGAAGATATAACTTTATTCTGCGAAAAAGCAGGGATTCTATCTCTTTTCTCATCATTCAGGATTAAAGATTTACGCGATTATTTATTGGGCGTGGAAACAGGTTTAGATACAAATGCGCGCAAAAATAGAAGTGGTACTGCTATGGAAACACTTATAGAACCTTCTCTAAATCAAATAAAAGGTATAATAGTATTTAAACAAAAAACATTTGGTTATTTAGCAGATAGTGAAAATGTAAAAATTAGCGAGGGGCTTAAAGATAGAAAATTTGATTTCGTTGTCAAAGCTAAGAATAGATTTTTTAATATAGAAGTTAATTTTTATAGTGGTGGTGGTTCAAAGCCTCAAGAAATTGTTGATTCATATATTAATAGAAATCATGAACTTTGTCAGGAGGGTTGGGGATTTGTCTGGATAACAGACGGACTTGGTTGGAAAGTTTGCACTAATCAAATGACAAAAGCATTCAAAGATATGGATTATGTTCTTAATGTTGATTTTGTAAAAAAAGGCATCCTTCGAGATATACTTTTGTCAACTTAAGACTATAAATTATGTATTTGTTAAGGAAGGAAAGGAGTACCCCTAATGTTTAAGAAAAAAATTATCCTAAGCGCAGTTATTTTTATCTTTTCTGTATTTGGTTTACTAAGTTGCATAGCACAGGAACAAACCACTTCGCTACCCACTGTAGAAGACCTTATTAAAAAGGTAGAGGAGAATGTAGAGAAAATACAAGACCTAAAGGCAGAGGTAAAAGAGACAGAGCAGGAGATGAATATATCAGAGAAGGAATTCTCAGTAAAGCAGGTTCTTAAAACAACAGAATATACCTTTCTCTTTAAGAAACCGGATATGATAAAGATAGTTCCCAAATATAAAGACGGAGTTCCAAAAAATAGAGAAGAGCTCGATAACTTTTATAAACAGTATTCGGATTGGACTGAAGATCAAAAGCTGAAATATTACTCCGAAGAATATCTATCTCAAAATGTGGATTTAATAAGTATAGGACAGGTAGAATACTATGTTGAGAGAGGAACAAAAAAACTAACAGATAAAATGCCTTTTGGGGGGCCTACGCGTCCTGGTTCATGGACATCTCTATTAGAACCACGAAAACTTCACTTAGTTCATAATCAACTTAGAAAACTCCTTGAGCCATATATTATGCAAAATGCCCTGAGCCTCAAAAGAGATGAAAAAAGTCCAGATGTTTATATCATTAAAGGTAAATTTACACCACATGACGTTAATCCCCATGAGACCTCTCCTTATGGTTGGGACTGGGATGTTTGGGAACCCGGAGGAGATGATGAGATAGAGTTAAAAATAGATTATAAAAGAGGGGTCATACCTCAAGCTTCTTGGCACTTAATAGATAATTTTCAATTTATTGGTAACAAAATTTGGTTCCCGTATAAATTTAGCGTCATTAAAGAAATAAAAGCGAAAGACACTACTACAAAAGATATTATGACTCTCATAGAATTCTCCAATGTAGAAATAAACAAAGGTATTAAAGATGAAGAGTTCTCATTTGACAATACAAAGGGATATGATATTTCCAGATATAGGATAAAATTGCTAAATGAGAAGTAATTTTATCCTAACCCTACTAATCTTATCTTTAATTATGATATCGCCACTTCTATTCGGAGAAGATGTCTCAGATAGACCTATAGTTCTAATTCATGGTCTTAATGGTAGTTCAAAAGATATGGAGACAATGAAGAATGAATTAATCAAGAAAGGTGTTCCTGAGAATAACATAAAATTAATAAATTTACCAAAAAATAAAGGTTCAATAATAGAAAGCGCCACTTATGTTGGTAATGAAATTAAAAAAATATCAGAAGAATTCGGTGGTAAAAAAGCAATGGTCGTAGGTTATTCTATGGGTGGAGAAATAGCCGATTTTTTAACAAAGAATCAAGAAAAGAATGTAACGTATGCCTATGATAAAGCTGTTATGGGATTTATTGATACGCCATTAGGGAAAATACCAAAGCAAATCGCAGTTGAAACTGTAATTAAAACCATACAAATGCCAACCCATATGGAAAAATATATAGATGAAGTTATAATGATTGGCAGCGGGCCATCTAAATTAGCTGGAGCAGGATATACTACATCCTTAGTAGATACTTCATTTCTTGCTTATCAAGATTTAATGCTGGGTAGTTACTTCCAAAATAAACTAAATAGCATGAACACAAATCCACTTGTCGTATATAACACCATAAGCGGGACGAATACATGGGGTAACGAAAAAGATGATGACGTAGTTCCTAATGAATATAGCCAGCGGGATTATGCAAAGAATAACTATATGGTTGAGAAAATAACTCATACGCGACTTACCGAAGATTCAGAAGTAATAAATTTAGTATTGCAAGAAAAAAGTAACGGCGCCCTCCCAGACAATGAAATAAGGGATATCTTAGAATACCAAAAAGACAGATTAACCCTGCAGAAGAACTCTAAGCAATACTCTCTATCCCAACTAATGAAAGATGCTCCGTGCGGCGCAAAGACAACAGAGATGACTGTTCTGAATAATGAGATAAACTCAATAGATCAGCAGATAGCAGGGATAGAAGGACAGATAAGTAATTTTAGTAACGAGTAACGAGCAACGAGTAGCAAGTAGAAAGATATAGTGATTAGTAAAAAGGAATTAGTAAAAGATAATTATAAATTGAGATTGTTGAAAAACCCAATAATCTTTGATTACAACGATAAAGGCA
>CAZDNS010000070.1:0-9959 GCA_964506845.1 uncultured Planctomycetia bacterium
CTTAAACCAATTGTAGGTGTTAGCCTTTTCATAATATCAGCGATTTAATAACGAAGTTTCAATCTCTGTAATCGGTATTTTCCCGAACGTAGCAACTTCTTTAGAAACGCGTCGGGATGCCGAAGTGATACTTTGAAGAATAACAACATTCGGCATAATCGCCGTAATCATATTTCTATTTATTTACAAAGCACCATATTAAATTGATGGAAACTCTATTATTAAAAATCTGGAAGCCTGTAATTGAGATAGTCGTATTGTGGTTCGTATTCTACCGCATTTTACTTTTTATAAAGGATACAAGGGCGGTTCAGGTTTTAAAGGGGCTTATAATTCTGGCAGTTATCTTCCTGATTATCCAGAAGTTAGAACTTGATATCTTAAACTGGATTCTGACCAAACTCTTTGCGCTCTCTATCTTCGCCTTCTTAATAATCTTCCAGCCTGAATTAAGGCGCGCCTTGGCAAAGATAGGCCAGGACCATATATTCGGTTTTTTTATGAAGGAAGAGCATATTATAGACGAGATTGTAAGTTCTGTGATTAATCTTTCCAGAAAAAAAACCGGCGCTATAATCGCAATAGAAAGAGAGGCAGGCCTTAAAACCTACATAGAGACAGGAGCGGTTATTGACAGCAAGGTAACAGGCGAGCTGTTGGAGACGATATTTATGCCGAATTCACCCCTTCACGACGGCGGGGTTATAATACAACAGGATAGAATAGCTGCTGCAGCCTGTCTTTTTCCGCTAACGCAGAGTCAAAAGATTAGCAAGACCCTTGGCACAAGGCACAGGGCAGCTATTGGCCTTACCGAAGAGACGGATGCAGTAGTTCTGGTGGTTTCAGAGGAAACGGGCGCAATATCCATTTCGCTTGAAGGCGGTTTAAGCCGCGACCTTGACAAGGATACGCTTGAGAGGATACTAAAGGAACTTTATAAACCAAAATTACCCGGTAAGTTAATAAAAAAGATACCCTTGAGGGAATCCATAGATGAAATGGTTGGTAAGTAATTTTTGGCTTAAGGTTGCAGCGCTTATTTTATCGGCGAGCTGCTGGTTTTATGTAAAAGGAACGCTGAGCCGCCAGCAGCATAATTTAGATAAAGAAAAGGTTTATTCAGAAAATTTTACATCTAAGAAAGTTCCCATTCAATTGGTATTGGAAGGGGTCCCACAGGAGGGCTTTAAGGTTATAAAAGAAAAGATTATAGTCAGACCCGAAAGCATCTTTGTTGTTGGGCCAAAGGGGACTCTTGAGGATGTAGGATTTGTCCGGACAGCTCCTATCGGTATCTCAGGATTTTCCAAGACCTTCACAAGAAAAGTTGAGCTTGTTTCCCTCAAAGAGGGAGTTTCCATAAAGGACGAGTTTGTAGAGGTTACAATACCCATCGAAAAATCTCCCTGATATTTAACCCAAAATTTGCAATAGGAATTAAATGTTTACATAGTTTATTCAAGATGTTGTCATTAGAGAGTATCTCCTTGCATCAAAAAGATATAGTGCAAATTTTGCCTTACGGCAGCCCATTTTCAATGGGCTGGGTTAACCCAGCCTCTTCTTTAGAGGGGGCTGTCCCAAGGACAAATCACAGCCCATTTTTAATAGGCTGGACCCAGCCCTTTGAAAAAGGGCTGTGGTTTTTCTAATGAAAATTTGGGTTTAACTTTCCTATGGTAAAACTCGGAGTAAATATTGACCACGTTGCAACTATAAGAGAAGCGCGCGGCGGTTTTGAGCCAGACCCCATAAAAGCGGCTCTGCTTTGCGAGGAGGCAGGCGCAGATAGCATTGTGGCCCATCTCCGTGAAGACAGGCGCCATATAAAAGAAAAAGACCTTTTCAGATTAATAAAGGTAATCAGAACCCACCTGAATTTAGAGATGTCAATTGCGCCTGAGATAGTAGATATAGCCTTAAAGCTTAAACCAAAGCAGGCAACGTTAGTTCCTGAAAGGCGCCTCGAATTAACCACAGAGGGCGGGCTGGATGTTAAAGCAGGTTTTAAAAAAATAAAGAAAGCAGTTGAAGCGTTAAAACAGAACGGCATAGAGGTCAGTCTTTTTATTGACCCGGATATTAAACAAATAGGCGCTTCTTTGGATGCAGGCGCCGGTATCATTGAGCTACATACTGGAAATTACGCAAATGCAAAAACTCTCCTGCAAAAGAAAAATGAACTTGAAAGGATAAAAAAGGCAACTGATTATGCTTTAAGGAAGAACTTTACAGTCAACGCAGGCCATGGCTTAAACTATGAAAATGTCAAACCCATAGACCGCATAGAGGGAATGAACGAATTAAATATAGGCCATTCTATTGTTTCATATGCGGTGTTTGTAGGGATATATGAAGCAGTTAGGAAAATGAAGGAACTGATTAAATGATAAGAGGCATTGGCACAGATATAGTAGAGGTTAAGAGAGTAAAATCTGCCACAGAGAAATCAAAGGAGAGATTCTTAAGCAGAATTTTTACCGATAATGAATTGGCATATTCATTTAAAAAGAATTTTCCATATATGCACCTTGCTGCAAGGTTCGCTGCAAAAGAGGCAGTTTTTAAGGCTTTTGGCGATGGAGTGGTTAAGGGCGCAGACTGGAAGAATATTGAGATACAAAACGATAAAAATGGCAAGCCCGTTGTTATTTTAAGCGGCGGTGTTGAGAGGTTAAGGTTAAAAAGGAAGATAAAAGAGGTTATTATCAGCCTTTCGCATACCCATAATTATGCTACAGCAACAGCAATTTTAATAGGAAATTGAGACCATTGCAAAAGTCGTCAACGTTCTTGATTAGACCCATCCTCTATAAGGTACTAGGATGGTCTATCCCGTTGGATTACAGCGATTTATAGAAAACGATTACAGCGATTAACGACGATGACCTCATCTCTGTAATCGGTGCCTTTATCGTTGTAATCAAAGATTATTAGGCTTTTCAACAATCTCAAACTTAAAATCCAAATGAAGATACCGCAAGAATTTAAGCATACCTTAAAAAAGAGAAATCCTGGTTCTAACAAGGGTGATTACGGCCATGTATTTGTTCTGGCAGGCAGCCCCGGGCTTACCGGCGCTGCGTATCTTTGCGCCCAGGCAGCAATTTTATCCGGAAGCGGGCTTGTTACAGCAGGAATTTCTAAGAGTCTAAATTGTATTTTAGCATCAAAATTTATTGAGGTAATGACAAAGCCGCTGCCAGAAACAAAAAAACAAAGCCTTAGCCTGAGTGCCTCGGATGAGATTTTATCCTTTTCCAAAAAGGCAGATGTGTTGGCAATAGGGCCGGGCTTATCTCAGAATCCGGAAACCCAAAGATTGATACAGAGGCTTATTTTAAACATAGATAAGCCGATTGTCTTAGATGCAGATGGGATAAATGCGATATCTAAGGATGTAAAGATATTAAATAAAAGAAAATCGGATACAGTTATTACTCCTCATCCCGGCGAGATGGCAAGGTTGATAAAAAAAGATAAGGATTTTATCCAGAAAAACCGAATCAAAGTAGCAAAGGATTTTGCAAGGGACTTTGGCGTTGTTTGCGTATTAAAGGGGTATAAGACAGTAGTAGCAAATCCTAAAGGAGATTTTTATATCAACAATTCAGGAAATCCCGGTATGGCAACAGCAGGCGCAGGCGATGTCCTTACAGGAATTATCGCTTCGCTTATTGGCCAAAATATCACGCCTTTTGGCGCTTCAAGATTAGGCGTATATATCCACGGTCTAAGCGGCGATTTGGCTAAGAAGGAAAAAGGCGAGATATCTCTAATTGCAAGCGACCTCTTGGAATACTTGCCTTTTGCATTTAAGTTATTATATAATTAACACACTTTTTGCTGGCGTAGCTTCCGCCTTCGTCCCAAAGTTTCGGGACTTCGGCGAGACGGAACGCTACAGAGTGACAAATTTTCGCTGGCGTAGCTCAGGGGTAGAGCAGGGGTTTTGTAAACCTCTGGTCGGGGGTTCAATTCCCTCCGCCAGCTCCATTCGCACTTTGTGCGAATGGAGTCCCGAACATAGCGAGGGACTAAATAGCTCTTTCGTATTGTGATTTTGCTGTCAACTGTGAACTATTAACTGAATTTATTGGGCAGGTGGCCGAGTGGTTAATGGTGGTATGCTAAAAGTAAAAAATGATTCTCGATTAATTAGAAAATTATATTGGGAATGCGAACTTTCTATTTCTGAAATTGCTAAGAGATTTAATTTAAACTCCTCTTCAATATTGAAAAGGATGCGTAAATACAATATCCCTAGGCGCACATTAGAAGAGAGTAGCTATGTTGTTTATAAAGATAAACCAAAGTTTAGGATAAAGGAGAGCCTAACCCCTACTGATGAGAAATTGAAAATAGCAGGGGTTATGTTATATTGGGCTGAGGGCAATAAGACAAACGATATAGTTGATTTCGCTAATAGCGATCCTGAAATGGTTCAACTGTTTCTGAGGTTTCTAAGGAAAATATGCGGAATTTCTAATGAGAGATTGAGAGTGTTTCTATATGCCTATTCTTTACAGGATATAGAGGAGTTAAAGGAATACTGGTCAAAATTGTTAGATATTCCTCAAAAACAGTTTACTAAACCATATATACGAAGAAGTAATAAAAATTTGAGTAATCGGAAATTACCTTATGGATTAGTTCATATTAGGTATAATGATAAGCGCTTATTTGAAACTATCCTTGGATGGATAGATGAACTAAAGAATATCGCTTTTTGAATTTTGGATAAGAGGGGCAGGTACCAAAGCGGACAAATGGGCCTGACTGTAAATCAGGTGCTTAAGGCTACGAAGGTTCGAATCCTTCCCTGCCCACTTTAGTTTCGCTTCCATTGAGGAAGGATTTGAAGCGAGCGAACGCCGACCCAATGGGAGGAAAAGCGAGAATCACGAACGACAGTGAGCGAGGGGAGCCTACGCAACGAGCAAATCCTGCGAGTGCAGTAGGCGAATCCTTCCCTGCCCACCAAATTTCCCCTTAAGGGGAAATTTGTCCTGAGTGAACGTAATGGCGTGACGAAGAGGAGCGCCATAGCGAAACGAAGGGCAATCTGAAGGTAAAAACTGTCCCGAGCGAAGCGAGGGACACAAAAGACGCTTCCATTGAGGAAGGATTTGAAGGGAACGCAATATATGCGACGACGAGAAATTATATTGACAAGAGATTATCGGTTTAGATAAACTGAAAATAATTGGGTTTAGCGTGTTATCCCAAACGGAGCCTGAAAAATCAAAGAAGGTATAATTTTCTCAATCTTTTGTCCATATTTAAAGAGGACAATTATCTTAAAAAAAGAAACATGGTATTATAAAATCGTTTCATCACATAGAGAAGTAGGTAATTGCCTTGGTCTTATAAAAGAAATTCTCTCTAAAGACGAACCAAAAATTTTAAAATATAGAAAGAAGAAAGAACCAAGCCGAATAGCAATATTTAAAGAGTGTCCGAATTTATTACCCCTTAATAGGTATCTTAAAATAGCATTACGTTTAATAAGTAAGGATGAGGCTGTAATCACAACAGTTCACGGTATATATAACCTACCGTTAGATATGGAGGAAATAAAATGACTACCAAAGACATTATTGTTAACAGAGATGAAGAGAATGATGTGCTATATGTTATCAAGCGGGATTTTGAGAAAAAAAACACGGTAAATATTAGCGCCACTTCTGACATCGTTATAAGGTTAGACCCGAATACAAAAAAAATAGTTGGTCTTACCATAGAAGAATTCAGCGAGCTTTTTCCCGATTTAGCGGACCGCAAAGAATATAATTTAATGGAAGATTTTGATACTGTGATAGATTTCTTGAATATCTCTCATTTAATCCCAAGGTAAAATAATTATCACTCTACTTGTTTTGAGATACTAAATTAAGATTAAGCCGACTTATAGTCATAGGTCGGCTTTTTTGTTTAATCGAAGCGCAGAATGCGCAAGATATCCCGCTGAGTATTGCAAAAATATCAAAGAGATTTTTGCAATGGCATACGAAGCGGGATTGCTAAGAGCAAAAATAAATATATGTCCCTAATTTTGTACTAAATAGAGGGGGTATAAATGAAGTGGAAAACTTTTTGGCAGGTTACTATTTTAATACTCATCACAGGGATAGTGTGTTATATAATATGCCCAAAATATTATTTTTTTCATCATCCAAATGACAGCAACAAAAATGTAACCAATTACTATCGCTGTAATACAATTACAGGCAAAATTCAGAGAACATTTGATGGAGGGGATTGGTATAATTATTAAAAAATGAATAAAAAGACTCCCATTAAAACCATAGCAATAGAAGGATTCATTATTTTAATATTCATTGCGTTAGGAATAATATCAGCTTTGTTATTATGTAAAATTTTTCCACAAAAGCCCCCAGATTATTATTATGTCTATAGTGCCATGATACAAGCTGTTGGAGCATTGATAGCCCTTGTGTCCATTTTTGTTATTTTTAAGATACAAATTCAAATGCAAAGAATAAAAGGTGATTATGAAATGGTGTTACCATTATATAAAAGTGAAGGTGAATATCTATCGACAGAGAAATTGGATATATATATGGCACAAAGTTTATCGAACCGAAAAGGGTGTTTTTTTGATTTTATTAAAGAGATTAATGATAGAATAAACAAAAATAAGGATATACTACATTATACAAGAATGAAAGGCAGGATTATTATATTTTTATATACTTTTCTTTTTATATACTATATTTTTGCGATGCATCTTAACTATGTAATTTTTAATGATTCAGTTTTACCTTTAATAGTTTTATTTGTAGGTTTTTCACTGTCTATTTTTACTATAATAAGGACCATTTATTATTTAATGAAATGTTTAAGGCAAGATAGTTGATAAGGCTAAGTTTTTTAAAGCGTGTAATGAAGAAATAATGACCAGAGCACGAAACTATTGACCCGAACAACAATAAATGTTATTATCTTTTCTCAAACTTTTGCAAGTTGCTATAAACCATTAGCTATTTGCCACGTGCCATTAGCTATTTGCCACGTGCTATTTGCCAAAACGCGGGTGTAGTTCAATGGTAGAACGAAAGCCTTCCAAGCTTTTCACGGGAGTTCGATTCTCCTCGCCCGCTCTGGTTTTTCCTGAAGGGAAAAACCATACTGAGACAACGTAAAAATGCGAATAGGTATGAGCATTTTAGTTGTCGAAGTATCACCTCGCATAAATAGGAAATTTCATACTGAAGCAGTGTAAAAAATGCGAGCGAATAGCGAGCATTTTAGCTCTTGAAATATTGAAAAGGTAAGGGAGAGTTGTTCCTATTTTCTATAGCAGATTATTTTGCAAATAGCACAATTGAGCCAACGCCGAGGAAAAGCCCTACCACTATACTCCCAATCGTAAAAAATACTACCCATAATGTCCAGAAGAGATGTGTCTTTGATTTAAGAAGATAATAAATAGCCCATACAAAACTGAGAATTTGAACCAGGAAGTCGCTCCAGAAAAACTTATCGGTGAGCATAAATAATAATCCATGAGCGAGATGGTTTCCTCCTCCGGTCCATATGCCCAAAGCAGCCGGTATGTATAAAAACCCCAGAAAGAACCCGCCTATTTCAATCAATCTCGTCCACAATACAATCTTCATACCGGCTGAGTTAGGGTTAATTCTCACCAGAAAGAGCAGTCCGAAACCAATCCCGTAAAACATCGTGTCATACCAGCCGTCCTTGAAATTTACTGCAATGCCGTTTTCTGCAATTGCCCACAGGCCGTCTAAAATTGAAATAAATCCAAAGGTTGTAAGGGTGAGATTCTCATTCCATTTAAGCTCAATTTTCGGATACAAGAATTCAATAAAAAGCCCCAGAGCTATAAGCCAGTAAAAGAGCTGAAAGGTCAGGTTTGTGAAAATCGCTCTGGCAATGGGAGTTAAACTCTTAATCCACTCGGGTAACTCTGCGCCTCGCGTGCCCGCAAGAAAGATAAAACCGTAGTTGCTTGTAATTAACCATACTAAAATTGAGCCGATAGAAAGAAGCAGAAAAACCCTGATTATTATTTTATTCATTATGCATATTATATAGAATTTTTTAGTTTTCAGCAACTTTTGATAAAGATTTGAGAAAATTCGCCCCACGGAAAAACAAAAATAGCAAAAAATATTTCTGGTCATTTTTAGAAATATAGGAAGTGTCCCTATAATTCTATAATTACTATAAGGCACAAAGTGAACGAATTATCTTGACATAACTATACAAACAATATAAAATATACAAAAAATACAAACTATACGAATAATGGAAAGATTCTATATTCAATATTTAGAAAAAAAGCTCGGGGTAAAGCGGACTACCTATTTTTATTGGGAGAGGGTAGGTAAGGTTCCTAAAGCCAAAAGAACCAAAATGGGTAGTTATCGTTATTGGACGAAAGGAGAAATTGATTACCTTAAAAAAATAATAAAGGAGTGAACCCCGTTAGAGAACTTATTTCTTTTATCCCGTTAGAAAAGAATTTTCTAATGGGGCGAGCGGTATGCTGCTTGCGGTGGCATTAAACTACCATTAGCTTTAAGCGATAATGACCGCCGATTAAAATCGGCGGCTTTCTCTAACGGGGTAAACCGGTATATCTCTAAAAGGGGGTGGGTATGAGAAGAATTATTGTAGTTTTGTTATTTATTCTTCCGCTTTTTATAACCACACGTGCGTATGCCGAAAATGCATATATGAATACTGAAATAATTAAACAAAGCTATCCTAATATTGTGATTATACCACCTGATGTTAAATATATGGATTTATACCAAGAGTTGTATAAAGAGGTAAGATATGAAGAAGTAGAAGAGAATGAGAGTGGGTCAAGGTATAAAAAAGAAGATTTTAGTTATAATACTCTATATGGGCTTAGCAAGTTATTCTACTCCAAATAATAAAAGAGCCTGACCTCATTTTCCAGATTTAAAACACTGTTCCCTAATAATTATGAAACCTTCCAATTTTTCCCTTGCCAAAACCCTCTCCAAATAGTATTATTTATAGTCTATAATTAAAAGGAAATAATCGGTAATTTGTTTTAGGTTTTTACTAATTACCAGTTACCAGTTACGAATTACTGGTTTTGTTTGGGGCCCATAGCTCAGTTGGTTAGAGCAGCTGACTCATAATCAGCGGGTCGGAGGTTCAAGTCCTTCTGGGCCCACTTCTTTAGTGTAAGCTTAGGGCTTGAAGGAAGTGAGCGCCGACCCTTGGGAGGAAAAGCGAGAATCCCGAGCGGAAGCGAACGAGGGGAGCCTACGCAATGAGCAAATCCTGCGAGTGTAGGAGGCAAGTCCTTCTGGGCCCACCAGAAAATGGCAAATGGCACGGGGCAAATGGCAAATAGTTAATGGCTAAAAGCAATAGGACCATTTGCTATTAGCTAACTTAGGGCGATTGGCTCAGTTGGTTAGAGCGTCACATTCACATTGTGAAGGTCAGAGGTTCGAATCCTCTATCGCCCACCATATTTGCTAAATGGGAAGAGGATTCGAAGCGAGTGAGCGCCGACCCTTGGGAGGAAAAGCGAGAATCCCGAGCGGAAGCGAACGAGGGGAGCCTACGCAATGAGCAAATCCTGCGAGTGTAGGAGGCAAGTCCTTCTGGGCCCACCAGAAAATGGCAAATGGCACGGGGCAAATGGCAAATAGTTAATGGCTAAAAGCAATAGGACCATTTGCTATTAGCTAACTTAGGGCGATTGGCTCAGTTGGTTAGAGCGTCACATTCACATTGTGAAGGTCAGAGGTTCGAATCCTCTATCGCCCACCATATTTGCTAAATGGGAAGAGGATTCGAAGCGAGTGAGCGCCGAGCGAGTAGCGAGGAAAAGCGAGAATCACGAGCGGAAGCGAACGAGGGGAGCCTACGCAACGAGCAAATCCTGCGAGTGAAGGAGGCGAATCCTCTATCGCCCACCA
>CAZDNS010000071.1:0-9514 GCA_964506845.1 uncultured Planctomycetia bacterium
CATTTTCAGCACTTCAGGGTCTGCTACAGTCGGTTCATTAAATCTAACGCCTTCTTCCATTTCAAAATTTATACCATCCGATGAAATAGCGCTTAACAGTCCTGAATTTCTCCTGTTAAACGGGTCTCTAAACCCCTCATCAAAATATAGCCTATATCGTCCATCTTCAAGCCTAATCACATTTGGGTCAAGAACTCTTATTCCATAATTTAAGCTGAATCTTTCAAATCTCCATTTCTTTCCGTCCTCTGAATAAGCGCAGTTTGTCGCATCAATTATCCCATCCACAAAGTAAAGTCCATATCCTTTGTCTATCTTAACAATATCAGGCACTGAAATAGCCTTTATTAATACCTCACCCTCTTCTGTCCAATTTAGCCCATCATCAGATATTGCCGAATAGAGATGGCTATATCTGGGATGTCCCCTTTTTGTTAGCGGTGGCTCTATTCTCATATAAACGTCCATACTGTTTTCAATAGCAAGTTTACCCATCTGCTGGGGATAGGGCGCAGCAAAAAGCACAACTGCCTGCCTTGGTCCAAATACATTTGTATAAAGCCGTATTCTTGGCTCATCTTCTAATATAGACTTAATCCCCCTCTCATCCAAAATCTTCCTTAACAACTCTCCAACCCCTTCACCAGAGGAAGGATTTCCAACTATAACAACCATCCGCGATTTTTGTAATGAGGTGTAATCGTCGGGTTTCGTCCTCTTAATTTTTATTCCCCTTTCTTCCGCCCCTTGAATAAATAAAGGAAGGTGTGCATACTCTACCTCGCTTACAATAAGGCAAAATTCCATTGGTAGCGGCTCTGTCTGCTCTTCAATGCTAATATCGCTAACCCACTCCCAGTCTTGTTTTAATAAAGACCCGTCTTCTTCTTTTACCCCTATGGCATTTTCAAATTTTAATTCCTCCATCCTTCTAATTGCCTCATCCATAATTTTCTCTGCTTCCTCATCTTGTCTCTGCTGGGAAAGACTATGGGATTTCTCTGCCATCTTCTGAAATTCTGTTAAATCCGCGCCCTGCCCGCCTAACTCATCCATAAGGACAGAAAATCTTTTTATTTTTTCCTCCATCCTCAAGCTTGCCTCATCCGCAAAACTATCACCAGTAAAAAACACCATAACAAACATCAGAAACAAAATCTCTTTTTTCATTTTCCTTATCTTTCCCTCTCCATCCTCTTCAATATCCCCACAATATAATTTATACTTCTAAGCGGGTTATCTGCCCCCAACTCTGAGGCAATCTTAACCGCCTCCTCCACGTTTTCTCTCTTATATGTCTTTATAAGCCTTATAAAGTCCCTGACCGCCTGAACATTATTTCCCTCATCTATCATTGTCCCATAACCTCTGGCTGTTTTTACCAAATCCTGGCCATAGGCATCCTCCAACTCCTTCCACATCTTTTCTTTCTCATAGGGTGAGATTAACTTCTTTAATCTATACTCATTTGGCTTTCTGTCAGCATAATCCTCTCCCTTTACCCTTGAATACCTCACCTCCAGCAAATCTAATTTCCTAACGCCCCTCAAACCATAGGAAAGCGTCCACTCATCTATGTGGTACTTCTCCGACAGCCCCACGAGGCTCCTGTGCCACCACTCTCTTGGCCTTGCTATCTCTCCTTCATATATTGCTATCATATAGGCAAATTTCTCTCTCAATTCCAACTCCTTGTCTAATCCATACTCCCAGTATGCAATTGGCACGTTAAAATATCCGCTCTTTGGCGCAGAATATTCCTTTGACGGATAATCATAATCCAGCAATCCCACCCTTAAACTGCCTTTTTCATCTATATTATAAGCAATAAGTCCGTATTTTTCTTTTAAATTATTCACTACCCACCTTATATCCCGCCTGTAACTTCCCTGCCCGGTATCCACCCTTATCCCGAGCATCTTAGCCGTCTTAACATAATCTATTTCTATATACGTATTTCTCTTCTCCTTAAACTCCCTTAATAAAATTAAATACAAATCAAATGAGTGCTCATCGCTGTCCGTAACCATCCTCGGGCCAAATCGGCTATCCTCTAAAAAACTATTCCTTATCCTTACCTTTTCTAAAAGCGCCTTCTTAGGCGCCTCTGGAGTCACCGCGTATTTCTCTAGCTCCCCAATCTGCGCCAATTTTAGCCTAGCAAACTCCTTTCCTCGTAAAATCTCAGCACTCTCCTTGTTTTCTGAAAACGCCTTCTCTGTCCAGTTGGCGCTTCCGTCAATAACTGTTTCTTCATCAATCACAATCAGTTTACTATGGAGTTTTAACTGTGGCTTTATAAAATAAACCTCTACGCCGCCCTCTTGAAGCATCTTATAGGCATCCTCATTGGCTTTATTTAAACGCCTTATATCATTTCCCACCACAGGGCTTTTATCCAAATACACCCTGACATAAACCCCTCTTTTGGATGCCCTTATCAGCGCCTCCACTAATTTATAAACCGCGCTTTCTCTTTCCCCATAGCGCGCATACATCGTATACATAGCCACATAAATTGACTCTTTTGCCAAGTCCAGTTCCTTTAACACGCTCTCTGTATAACTCACCCCGCTTATATCCGTCGCATCTACGCCTACTGCATTTACCTCTACTCCCCCACAAAACAAAACAGCGGCTAAACAAGCCGCCGATACCACTGAAACAAATATATTTCTTTTACTACGTTCCAATAAATCCCTCCTAATTATACCCCAAAAAAAGAGCTGCCTCACCAATGAACATTTATAGCTGTCCCTATTTTATGCAGAAACATCCCCTCGTTTTAATAAAATGAACTATCAAGAAATATTTGACCCTTTATTTGGAATTGCTGGAAATTTAACAATAGAACCAACGCCTGCCAAAATAGCTGAGCGACACGCCACAGCATAATTGGCATCTTTGCTTTGTTTAAGATACTTCACAATAGGATATAAATCTGCAGTCCGAACTAAGATAGTTCCTCTTTTTGCGCTATTTAAACACTTCACAGTAAATTGTTCTTCCCTCTCTTCTGGTTTTCTCAATCTAAAACCGTTGCCAAACAATATTCCAGTTGCCTGATTCTCAACTTCTTCTCTCTGTAAATCGGACTGAATATTTTCTTCAAGTTGGCGGAATTTGTCTATATTTATGGCGCTCCCATCCTTACCTTCGCATTCTCCAATAAATCTTTGCCCCTCGGGTGATACTATAACTTGGTCAAGTTCGAGCTCTCCATCATTATAATTCTCTGCAAAGTAACCGAGAATCTTTAATGCAGAAATAACAGCTTGCTCAAGTGGTTTCCCAGTTTCAAAAAGTAAATCCTTTAGCTGTTTTGCTTTAGCCAGATCATTGATTAAAGAATTTTTCTTACTAACCAATCTCTCCATTTCCGAGGAAACTGCCTCTATTTTAGAAATTATTTCTATCTCTTCGTCTAAAGAATAGTCTGGTGAACCAACCCATTCTGGAGGTGGCGTTTTTTGCGACTCTAGCCTGAATATTTTATCAATCTCAAAAAGCAAATCTACAAGTCTATTACCGAATTTAATAGCATCTTTTGTCCAAAAATTCTCTTTTTTTTCTTTATCATATCTAATAAATTTTTCGCTGTCGTAAACTATGGGTGGTATAAGGACAAGATTCCCCATACCAACTTTGAAGATACCACCTATTGGCTTCTTGCCTGTTTTAGTCTCAAACACTGGAATTTTTATTTTGCCGTCAAGATACGATTCAAATTTTAGATACCTCTTAAATTCCTTCCAAAACGTCGCAAAGGATGGGTGGCCAGTAAAAACTATCTCTGACCCTCCTCTAGGAATGATTTGTGGTATTTCAAGAGGTAAGAATCTGTAGTTATTGTAGTCTTCAACATAATTAATAGTCCTAGCCCCTTTAAATTCTTTTCTTCCTGTGGAAATAGTAGCAATTTGAAATTTTCTCAGAATCACAAAAACCGTTTTGCCGTACTCAAGAGCCGTTGATAACTCCCTATACCAATGTCTCGTATTCTCCTGTAGATCGAATGAATAAGACTCATTATAAGATGGTTTCCCTGAACCAGATTCAAACTTTTCAGGCTCAAAAATAACTATATCCGCATCTAATAAAGACTGGTCGCTAGAATAGTCGTAGCAAGAGTCAGAATATCCTGGTATTTCATAGCCAATTGTAATTATTTTTCTTTCCATAATTTCTTAATTGTGAATTCGGTAGACGTTTTATTTTCCCGTCCTCAAAGGAAATAGGGGACATCACCCATTTTCTTGTCTAATTCTAGTCCTGCCCCGCCCTTGCACGCAAGAGTGGGGTTCGCCAAAACTCCTTCGCCTTGATTTACCTTCCGTTATTTACAGATAGAAAAATTCGGGACACATCCTATTTTTAATCTTGCCCTGCCTCGCCCTCTTTTCACTTTTTCATAACCCTTTTGCCTCAGCCCCCTTTTCAAGCCAACCTTATTTATTACTCTTCGGAAAGTTTTCTTTTAAACTCATACCATGGGAATCTTGTTCCGGGGCATTCGGTAGCCGCTTCATAGACCTGTCCATGGCCCATAATATTTGAAAGTGGTATTTTGTAGTATCTTTTTAGTTCCCTTACCAAATGAACAAGCGAATCCATCTGTTTTTCGGAGAGCTCTTCTTTGCTAAAATTTCCCACAAGGCAAATTCCTATTCCCTTATGATTCATGCCGTTGGCTTTACAGTGCGCACCATTCTGCTGTTTAATCCACCTCGGAGTTGCCTCAATCTGCCCGTCTTCTTTGCCCCTTGTACCGTTATCTATCATAAAATGATACCCAACACCCTTCTCAAAACCCCTCCTTTTATGAAGCCCATCTATGGAATAGGAGCTTCCTATATCTGTTGCGCTGTGATGTATAATAATATATTTCCATTTAGTTGAAGGATATAGCGTGATAACCGGCCTAATCGGTGCAGCCTCAGGGATAATCAACTGCTGTCCCTTCTCAAGCGTAGTATCTGAGAGGTTATTTGCCCTCATAATATCTTCTATGGACACATCATACATCTTGCTTAAGCGCCAGAGAGTTTCTCCGGGTGCCACCTCATGGCAGATATTCTGCCTTATCATAGGCGCGCTGGGTAATAGATATATATTCTCAATGGTAGGCTCTATTATCTTGGGAGGAGCCGTTGCGCAGGAGGAAAGAAAAAACGTTGATACAATAGATAAAAATATCAGGGTTAATCTTCTATGCATCAATGATTATTTTTTAATGTGTCCTTCCATAAAATCTTTTTTGTCCGCCAAAAAGCATGGCGGGATATAAGTCGTTACAGCAAGTTACGTCAACAGATTTGATTATATCCCTCGACTTAGTGCCTCGGGACAATTTTCACCATTTTTTGGTGAAAATTGGTAGCGGCGACTGGATTTGAACCAGTGACATAGCGGGTATGAGCCGCTCGCTCTGACCGGGCTGAGCTACGCCGCCGTTTTCTAAATTTATCTATTTAAAACCTCATTCATACTGCCTGTCCTGTAGCCTTCTATATCAACCGTTATATATTTAAAACCTATCTGTTTAAATTTTCTAACTACCTTTCTTCTAATTTCGCTATTCAAAACATTACTTATCTCATCTTTACTAACTTCTATCCTCGCTATATTACCATGATGCCTTACTCTTATCCAGCAGAAACCTAACTTTTTCAAACATTCTTCTGCCTCCTCAACCTCTCTTAATTTCTTTTTTGTTATCCTTGAGTGATACGGAAATCTTGAGGCAAGGCACGCCATCGCAGGCTTTGAATAAGTGGGCAATCCAAGCTTCTTAGAGAACTTTCTTATATCTTCCTTTGTAAAACCTGCTTCAAAGAGCGGCCTTCTTACGCTAAATTCTTTCTCCGCTCTTTGCCCCGGCCTAAAATCTGCTGTATCCGAAAAATTTGTTCCGTCTGCAATATACTTAAACCCGTATTCTTTCCTGATATTTTCAATTTCCCTGAATAACTCGCTCTTGCACCAGTAACACCTATTTGGAGGATTACTATAAAAATCCTTTTTCTTTAGCTCCTCTGTCCTGATTATTATCTGTTTGACTCCGATTAACTTGGCAATCCTCTTTGACTGCTTAAATTCAGACTCGGGATATGTCTCAGAGCAAGCAGTAACAGCCATAACCCTGCCATTTAAGGTATCCTTCGCCACCTTTAATAAGAATGTGCTATCAACTCCGCCTGAAAACGCCACCACAACAGACCCCATTTCCCTTAAAATTTCTTTTAACCTCTCCAATTTTACATTTTTCATTTTAAATTTTTAATTTATTTTATCCATCCCCCTCCCAACACCCTCTCTCCTTTATAAAATACAACTGCCTGTCCCGGCGTAATAGCGCACTGTTCTTTTAAAAAATCCACTCTCCAGTTGCCATCTTTCGCCTCTGAAACAACGGCTTCTGATTTTTTATGATTATATCTTATCTTTGCCAGAACCTGTATCTTATTTTTTGGCTCTTTTATACTGACCCAATTTACGCAACCGGCATAAAAAGTTTTCCTGTTTAAGTCCTCTCTATCGCCTAAAAAAATAGCATTAGTGCTTTTGTCTATTTTTATCACATAGAGGCTTTTATGATGCCCTAATCCAAGGCCCTTCCTCTGGCCTATCGTATAGAAACATATTCCCTTATGCCGGCCCATAACAGAGTCTCTATAAATAAAAGCTCCGGGTTTTATCCTGTCCTTCAGCCGCGCTTTCAAAAAATCCTTATAATCACCTAAGACAAAACATATCTCCTGGCTATCCGGTTTATTGTGAATCCTTAAGCCTATCCTTTTGGCAAGTGTCCTTACATATGACTTCCGGTGGACTCCTCCTAAGGGAAAAATACTCCTTGATAATTGCTCCTGCGTAAGAGGAAAAAGCACGTAGGACTGGTCTTTTGTTTTATCAAGCGCCTCTTTCAGTTGAAATCTATTTAGTCCTTTATCAAAAGCCCTCCTCGCATAATGGCCTGTTGCTATATAATCAAACCCAAGAGCCCTCGCCTTATTTAAAAAAACTCCAAATTTTATTTTCTCATTGCACATTATACAGGGATTTGGCGTAAGACCTCTTCGATATTGCTCTATAAAATACGCTATTACCTCCTTTTCAAACTGTCTGGTCAGGTTCAAAACGTAGAACGGAATATTAAGCTGCCTGCATACAGAGCGCGCATCCTCTATAGACCTTAGAGAACAACACGCCTTAAGCGGCTGCTTACCGCATAGCTCCTTAGGCCATATCTTCATAGTAGCTCCTGCCACTTCATATCCTTTTTCTTTCAAAAGATACGCCGCCACAGAACTATCCACCCCGCCGCTCATCGCAACCAAAACACGCTTTTTCATATTATTATTACACTATTCATCCTTGAATAAAATTTTTCCAGGCATCTCTTTTAGTTTTTTAATACCATATAAATCCAATATAGTCGGGACAATATCTAAAATTGATGGTTCATTCAGCTTGATCTTCTTATTAACAAATATAACTCCCGGAACTAAGCTCGCATCTATTAAGTGGTCGCCGCTCCATTTCTTTCTGTTATCTTCGATAAGCACAGAAGGCACTCCGCCAAGAGCGGTCTGCCATGAGGCACGAAAACCCTTATTAAAACCCACAAATAAATCCGGGGCATCATCTTCATATGGACCCCGAAATACCTCTTCTTGGTTATAAACATTCTTTACAACAATCACGCCGGTTTTAGGATCTTTTAACCTTCTTAGACCGTCCTTAATAGTCTGTTTTAGGTTTTTGATTTCAACATCACTTACAATCCCATAACATTCCCTTCCTATTTTATTTAGATAAATTCCGCCAAAGCCTAAGGCGTACGCCTTGGTCCTTGACCAGTCTACATCCTCAAAAAATTCTTTGCTTTCCTTAATACCTTCCTTTAAAAAAATATACCCATTCTCTAAAAGCCACCTGTTTAAATGAATATTTCTGCGAAAAGAACTAAATCCATGATCTGATAGCACAATTAAAACTGTATCCTCATCCAGTTTCTTTAGGATGTTTCCTAAAATCCCGTCTATTTTCTCGTAATATTTAAAAATAGTGTCTTTAAATACAGGATCATTTTCATAGAGAGGGTGTTTTGTATCTAAATAACGCCAGAACATGTGTTGAATCATATCTAAGGTTTCAAAGTAATAAAAGAAAACACCTCCTTTAAATTCTTTTAGCCCCTCATCTAAAATCCTTTCATTCTCCCCCAAGATTTCATCTGTAAGTTCTAAAAAAGTATTTTCATCTATTTTGTCTTCTGTTAAAGCCCACGTATCATGAGGCATGCCCTGGGTATAAAATAAGCCAATATTTTTTGTTAATTCTTTGCTATAATCTGCGGGAAAAGAAATTGGAAAAACAGGCTTTTGCGGGTCAAAATTTATAGGACTGCAATATAGCTCAAATTCAGGTTTAATTGATTTTAAATAAAATCTAACTATACCATAAACCCTTTTGAACCTGCCTATTTTAAATGAAACTTCCTGCCATGCGCTCCAGTTGCCCTCTTTGATGGAAAAATTATTATCCTGCAGTTTAAAAGAGGCGCTGTTTTTATCAGGATAGATAAAAATCTTTAAAGGGATTATGCTTTCGGTAGCTAAATTACCTTTAGCCACTCTTGGCCCATATAATTTTGTCTCAATAATGTCGCCCTTGGATTCCGCATAAATAACCCTGCCCCTTGTATCTTTATCCTCATCAGCTAACGGCCTTGATGTATAAAAAGTAAATTTGCCCATAGTTCCTGAAATATCCGGAACCCCCATACCAGAAAGCATCCTGCCTAATACCTTCTCCGGAGGAAAGGTGTTAGGGCAGAAATATATGTAAGAAGTTATCTTATTTTTAGAAAGAATTTCCCAAAAAGCATTGCCTTTTCTTCTGTTCTCTATCTTTGGCCTGCCCAATGTATTAGAAATCTCATTTAAACTTAAATATAGCTGATAATTTTCTGGATTACGCATAATAAAATCAAATATACCGTGCTCTCCGGGATTTAAACCTGTAGCAAAACTTGACCACGCTACAACTGTTTCGGTTGGAACAGTAGTTTTAAGAGTTGAATATGAACCCTTTGCTTTTAAATAGGAAAAGTTTGGAAGCCTTCCCTCTTTAATAAGCCCTTCGGTAATAGCAGGGTCCATACCGTCAATCCCTAATATTACCACCTTCTTTTTCTCTTCTCTTTTATTCATTATTAATCCTCCAATAATAAAAATCACAAGTAAAACAAAAAGAACCCAAAAGAATCGTTTAAAAAATTTTAAGAAAAACCTAAAGAAAAAAAGTAAAATCCCAAAAAACCCTAAAATAAAACTCCATAAAAAAAATGTATTTTGCGCAAATACGAAACCCGATCCGGGGTCTATATAGGCAAATATTTTATTTATTACCACCGTATTTGATATTAATACAAACACATTAAGTAAGCTTACGCTTAAGCCCAAGTTTACGAATGAGCATAAGACCCATCCTTTAAAGGAAGAGGATG
>CAZDNS010000072.1:0-9294 GCA_964506845.1 uncultured Planctomycetia bacterium
GTTCCATAGGTGCTAAAGTAGACATTATTCTTAAAGCTTCCTCTCTTACGCTCGCTACCTCTTCATTCAGTCTTACTAAGAGCTCTTGTGAAATGGCTGCTATAAGTACTTTTTTCATGTCTTCGGTTAATTTATCTGATTCAATTGCCTGTATAATCTCAGGTTCATTTTCTACTTTTAGATGGAAGCCTCTTATGTGGTCTTTATCTTCTATCTCCATACCGACGGCAAGGTGTTTATCCTCTGTTACATATACGTAGATGGTATTTTGCCCTGCCCAATTAGGAAGTTCTCTTGTTTCTAACTCAATCCCTTTTCCTTCGTTGGCTAATAAGACTATTTTTACCTTGATGGGCTTATCAACCTCAGCCTTTATGGATACAGGTACTTTAAATCTTTCAACCTGCTTAAGCATATCAACTGTTAGAGGTTTATATTCGCCTGAAGGATTGGGATTGCCCCAGCCTTTTATAGCTGCGGGGTTATGTGCCTGCTGACCTACAATATTTGAAGCTATTGGCTGGCCATCTAAACTGACTACTTCTAATACATGCTTTATATCACCAAGCGGTATTATAAACTCTTTTCCTGACTCAATACCAACAGGCAATACTCCAACGTCTGTTTTTAAAAGTTTCTCTGAAGCAGTGAGGTGTTTAAAGGGCTTACCTTCTGCATCAGTTCCCTCAACCTGCATTATAAATGTCCTGTTTATCTTCGCGATATCATTCGTATCTGTAACCTGCCGCACTTCAATACCTACGCTATATTTTTCTTTAGCAACTTCTTGTAAGGTGCTTGCAGTCATCGGTATTCCGTTTGGATGGTTAAGCTCTGCCCTTGCCTCATCAGAAGTAATTCCTGCTATCTCATTTATACGTGCCGTTAATAACTGCATAGCGAGTTCCTGATAGGTATTTTTATCAGTCCACTTATTTATGCTCTTTAATAGGTTATACAACGCCTCTACGCCGCAGGTGGAGAGGTTGGAGACTGTCTCGGGATTATTCATGCCTCTGATTATAACAGTTCTTCTTAGGTCTTCTTTTATCAGGTCAATAGCTTTTTGGCCTAACCCAAGTTCTTTGAGTCTATTTTCTCTCTGTTCTTCGGATAGCAACATTGCTTCTTCTAATATTACAATTGCATTTAGTGTCTGGGCTAACAGTGAGATATTCGTCATTGCTTCTTTTCTTATAATCCTTTCAACCAGAAGCCAGACGGTCTTGGGCTTCAGAGAGTTAACCTGGTCTTGCAGGATTCCTCTTGTGGTTAGAATCCTAACTGCTTCAGGAAGGACAGGCTGTATCTTGTCATTATGCATATCCTCTATGGCTTTTAGAATCTGGGTCTTTGCAGGCAGCAGTTCTTCTGCTTTTGTCCAAGCCTCAAATGGCGATAATACACCATAGCCTATACCGAATGTCTCAAGATATGCATTAAGTTCGGGTGTTTTTGTAGATTGCCTGCTTCTTGTAAGGAGTTGTTCAAACACTTTGGGCTCGTTTGCCTTTCTCTGTTCGAATAGTCTGACAAGACCCTCAATACCTTGGAACTTATCAAGCAATACTACTCCAAGCGTTATTTCAGATGAGGAATCAAATATCTTCTCTTCAGCTTGTCCTTCGCCAACTGTGACCGTAAAGTTGTCATTTACAACAAGGAGGGTTATTATCCTGCCATCTTTTGCTTTGCCTCTGTAAACCTCAAACGTAGTAATGCCCCTGGCTTGTAGGAATTTATTTACTTCATCTTCGTCGCCTGCCATAAGTTTATCAGCATCTACTCTCATAGCCTTTAATTGCTCTATCGCCTTCTCCGGGCCAAGTTTCTGCATCTGCTGCTGTAATTGCCTAAACAGCGGCATTATAAGTTGCCTCTGTTTTTCAGCATCCAACTCTTCTGGGCTAACCGCATCAAGGCCTGCCTCTTTAAGTCTATCAGCATTTACAGTGCCGTCTGGATTTACAAACCCTTGAGCCTTGAAAAGCTCTTCAACGCTAACAGTAAGGGTAGAAAGTTCCTGTTTTTTCTTACTATCATTAAGATTAGCCCATCCTTGGGCTTTAATAAATTCGTAAAGTTTCTGTATCGTGACTAAATTCCTGACCCTTTCATCAAGCAGGTTATACGCCTCTTTTACTGCCGGTAACAATTTGACAAATTCTTCATCTGCTAAATTATTCCAGCTAATATTTCTATTAAATTCTGTATCCTTGCTTAATGTTTCAGCAATCCGCTGGCTCTGTTTAAGGTCAAAGAATCCGCTTAGCAGCGCTACAACCTGAACCACCTTACCAAATGGCATAGCGTTGTCAGGGCTCGCGAGAACCTCAATCGCAGGCCTTGCAAGTTCGTAGGTTACAATTTGTTTTCTTCTCTCCTCAAGTTGCTGTTTCTTCTGATATAAACCGAGTAACTGCATACCAACCTGCTGCTGGCCTTGAGAGGCGTCTTTGGAACCTTTAAGAGTCTGCTGAATCTGCTTAATAGCAGAATCTACTTCGGCAAGTTCCCTTGATACCTCTTGTATTTCGGCAGAGTTCTCAATGGCTTCGTTTAGTGTGCTGCGAACTTGCACTAATCTGCCATTGTAGACATTGCGGTTCTTGACGCGGTCTGCTACGTTCTTTCCAATATTAAATAAGCTAACGCCTGTATTGCCTATTGATAATCCCAGTGTAAAATTATTGGCTATAACCTGCCCGGCAATTCCTGCGGCAAATGGTAATAACATCTTGATAGCACCTGAGCGCATAGTGGCTTTTCCGTCTGCAGGAGTAAACATTGTCATAAGGGTTTCTTTAAAGGAAGTGGGCGCTCTCCCCTCTTCTGTATTTTTCTTGTAATTTACTATCATTGGTATTGCCATAACGGCAAGGGATGCTATTGTCACAAACCAGAAAGGTGCTCCTATGACAAGTGCTCCCACTGTCGCAATGCCTAACCCTGTCTGAAGCAGCATCTGTTTTGATATGGCATCAGGTGTTGTCTTTGCCTTTATAAGATCCGCTATATCCTTATCAGCCAACTCCATAAGCCGGGCTTCATCGCTTATGCGCCTTCCCGCTGACGGGTCTGCCTCTACAAGGAGCGCGAGCGTCTTTAGCGCATCCTGTAATCTTTCTTTCTGCTGTGCGCTTAATTTTCCGCCATAGAATATCTTGGCTATGCCTACTAAGGTTTCTTCATTAAGCGGCTTGTTATTTTCTGAAACCATAGCGGTGATTTCTTTTAAGGTCGGGCTGGTTGCCTTTTCATACGCCCTTACCGCCCTTTCAAGCTGAATGTATGAGGGCGCCTGCCTTCCGGCATTTTCCATATATCTTAAACCCTTAGAGGAATATTTATTCTTAATTACGGTATTTGCAATACCACGCCATATACCCTGCGCCATCGGCCATAGAATAGCCCTGATTACTGGTGAGATAACCAATCCTAAGGGGCCTCCTACAGCCGGGCTGTTAAAGGTCATTACCCCGAAGGTAGAGAGTATATTTGAACTGCGCTCAACGACTCTGCTCGGACGAGGAGTAAAGTAATCCTTCATCTGTGTTGCAAGTCTGTTATAATCCGCTGTTTGCCTATCGAATGATTCTCCTACCTTAGGCGCTATTACAATATTAGACTTTGCCGCTTTATCTCTTACAATACTTATAAGTTTAAGTATAGGCGCGCCCTCTTCAAGCTGCTTAACCTTATCGGCAAACTTGGCTGTTAGAGGATTTTTACTAATATTATATTTGATTATCCGCCAGGTCTCATCATCTATCGGCACCCTGCTGGCAAGGATTGCCTTAATATCTTCGACTGTTAGGTTTATTTTACCCTCCAAGCCAAGGACATTCTGCAATTCGCCAAAGGTATCGGCTATCCTGACAAGCGCTGGTATGCTATTAACATCAAATCCATCTTTGCCTGTAAGTGCCAATGCTATATCCAATGCCTCCGGATGCCCTGTAACTGCATTATATCTACCTACCATCTGGGCAAGTTTCTTAAGGAGGTCTTTGTCTATAGGCTGTAACCCTAAGATAAATTGCAGGGCGGCGGCAAGCTTCATACCCTCTGCTGTCAAGATACCCTGATGAGATAATTTGTTCTTATCATCGCCAAAGTATGCTCTAACCTGCTGTACCGCTTCAGCTCCTTGAGACTCAAGCTTCTTAGCCAGACCTTCAACTGTTACCGGAACATCTTTAAGCAGGTTTGTTTCGCTTGCCATTCCATCTCCAACTGTCTCGGCAATCCTGCCTTGTTCTAATACGGCAAGTGATTTCTTAAGGAAGCCGTAGAGTTCTTCTGCTGTCTGGGGAACTGCCATTGAGGCTACTGGCGCAGCAGTCTCTAAATTCTGCTTGTCTGTTACAAGGTGAATATTGACGTCATAGTAACCCTTTCCTCCTTCTATTGCAAAACGCTTGCCAAGCACACGGCCCATATTCTGTGTGAGCGCAGAGCCATACATCTTTTCAGGAGAGACAATGAATAATTCCACTCTGCCGTCTTCATTAAGTTTTGAGTATGCCTTTATATCAAGGCCTCTTCCGATAACCTCCACATTACCTACTATTATCCTTGCGAGCCTTGAATTTGCGATACTGATTACCTTCTCGGGGTCGGTATCTGCCTGTATGAACTCAATCTGATATATCGCCTCGCCTGTTGCGCTGTTCTCGGCTACTTTGCCTTTCATCTCATTTACAAATGGCTTTTTACCGCCTTCTTCCCTGACCATTCCTAAATATAACTGGAAGAGTTTAACACCTGTATCGTCTGCAAGGCTTACTATACCCTGTGAGTTATGGTCAGCAAGTTTTTCTACAATTCCGCCAAAAATATCAAACATATTATCGTATGGCTTATTAAGGCTTACATCAGTAAGAGCCCTGGCTACTAACTTAGCACCCTTACCATCCTTATCCTTTTCTATATGTATATCCTCTAAACCCAATCCTAATTCTCGGGCTCTCAATATAACCTCTTTTGCTAATATCTCATCCCTTCCAATATTTAATTTACCATTTTCTACGCTTATAGATTTTATTCCTAATTCGTTTACCTTTGCTGAAATTTCGCTAACCAGGGTTCCCTTCTCAAATTTAATACCGCCTAAATATAACCCTTCTTTTAGGACATCCTGACCATTAACGCTCTCAACCCCAACAGCGAAAGACCTCTTAAATTTAATGCCATTTCCCAGTTGCAGGTCTTCTCTGAGCACTAGTTTACCCTCAGCGTTAGTCTCAAGGGATACCTCAATTGCATCCTTAGCATAACCTGCTTTAAACATCAGGTTTTCACCCGATACCGTAGTTTTGGCATCCAGCACATTTGGCGTGCCGCTTCCCTTTGAAGTAAATCCTAATGTGCTCTTTACTTCATCCGAATAGGTGCCGCTAAATCCTATAACGCCTGCCGCATCCATTATGGCATCGCGGGCATGGGCGATAACGGTATTACTTTCATCAAGCGGGCGCGTGATACCAGAATTCAGGACACCGCTTGTGTATTTGTCATTATGGGAGGCCCTGGCAAGCACAAGCCCTAATGCGCCACCACCTAAGAGAAGCTCGTTTGGTTTTGTTTTTCCATCCCTTACACTAGCTGCGCTGAATTGCTCGGCTGACAGGGCATGCATACCTAACATTACCTGCACTGCCTGAAGGGTTCCGGCAGGCGGTATAAGTGCAGCAAGTTTTCCGCCGCTACGCAGGAGTACCTGACCTTTCTTTATATCTCCATAGTCGATTCCTGCAACATCATATTCGGTTCCTGCGCTCCATGTTAGAAGTGCCGTAGCGGCATTTACCATTGCAGTCTGCGCATCAAAACCATCCTTAATTAAGCCATCATATACATTCTCCTTCCAGCCATCTGCCTTCTTTTCCTTTATCTTCTCTGCAATGACATTGCCTAATTCCTTCCTAAATTCTCCGTCGTCCGACTTAGTCATTGCCTTTACGGTCTCCTTTGCCATCTTATCCGCATAGATGTAAGCCATGCTAAGGGCATTCTGCAGGTCTTCTTGTTTAACCATTCCTTTTGTTAGACCCTGAGATACATATTCCGCAAGCTTGATATTATGCACCTTGGATTTTCCGCCTTCACTGCTAAGCTCGGCGCTGAGGGTTAACAGCTCGCCAAAATTAAGTGTGATTTTTTTACCCTCTTTATCCTGCACCTCAAACGTTCGGCCTGAGAGTTCATTAAGTTTATCGCTTAATTGCTGGTTGGTAAGCGTGCCCCAGCTATTCATCTCAGACATAATCTGATTTACCTGCCCGCGAAGATTGACATAGATGGCAAGGCTTAAATTGCCAGCCATATGTTTTGTAAGCCACTCCTCTGCTGCTACCATCGCAATATCAATAACAGATTCCGTCCACCATTTCCCTATTGCGCCGAGGAATTCCTCTTCCACGCTTCCGCCGGAAAGAATGGACTGCGGCGTAAATGCCAGCATATCCATCTCATCGCCCATTACCACTCCCATCTTGCCCATAACAAGCGTAGTTTCTCCCGGCTTTGCCTCGCCCTTCTTTACCTTTGCCTTGTCGTTTACAATTGCAAAGCCTAACTCGCCATATTCCATAAGTATTATCTTGTTCTCTTTAAGCGCGTCTCTAATAACATCCTCCTGCCTTGAGTTTGCTATAACTGCCTCACCAAGAGTCTCTCCATAGACGCGCATAAGCTCATTTCTGAGGTTGATTACGTTCGGCCCTGTATCGGCAAACAGGAATGAGCCCTTGCCTAATCTTGTATTAACCGCCTTTACAAGGGGCATAAGGCCAGTGGCGACAAATGTCTTTCCGACACCAGTTCCTAATTCCTGGAGGTGGTTGATAAGTTTCTTCTGCAGTTCTTTCATCTCTGCCTGAGATTTTGAGGTTATAAAGGCGTTTCCTGCCTCAAGGATTGCATTAACCTGTGCATCAAAAAGCCCTTTATTCTTGCCAAACTCTAACCAAACCACGCTATCTGCTGCATCTACTCCATAGGATAATAACAATCTCTCAACTAATTCCTGGCCGTCTTTAACCTTCTGTTCAGCTCTATCTGTTTTTACCTTAGCGCCGTTTTTATAATTTTTATCAAAGTTTAACTTAAGTTGTTCTACTGTCTGACCCTTTACAATCTTAAATGGCTGGCCATCAATTTCGAGCGTTATATCCTCAGCAAATTTTCCCTCACCGCTTAAGACATTAATTCTTTTAACTGATGTTCCCCATTTTGCGAAATGCGCGTTTGTAATCTTAATCTCTGCCTTGCTATCCCTTAGCCTAACAATAACTGTGTTAGCATTTTGCACCTCAATGGTTCCTATTTTATTACCATCCTTAAGCAATCTGGAGAGCACAATACCCCTTATCTGGCCTGTGAGGTTATCACCATCTACATAAATCTGCATAACCTTGTCCGGCGCAACCCCATCGTTGTAGTATGTGGATTGGATAAACAATTGTTCAAGGCGAGCTTTAACGCCTGCCTCACCGCCTTTATCAAATACCTGTTGCGCATCTGTATCCTTGCGCGTGGCTTTGAGCTTACCGTCAATGACATCTATCTTTGCCTTTTCGCCATTAATAGTTGTATTTAATTCAGCACCCATATTTCTGGCTTGCTGTATGGTAAGTATTATATTTTTAATGCTGCTATCTGTCTGGATGGTTATCGTGCGAATAGTTTTTCCAGTAGTTTTATCAGTAGTTTCAACTATCTGTACATTTAACCCTTCTGCAGTTCTAAAGAGGTCTAAGATGTTATTTATCAGGGCGTCGCTTGCATCTACGGTAAAGGTGATATCATCAAGTGTTTTTCCATCTTTACTACTTCTTACTTCAAAATCTTCTGTCTTCCTGAATTCAACAGTATTCTTTAAGGAAGATGGGGCGGTAGAGAGGAATACCTCATCTGCTATTCTGCCTGCCTTTGCTGATGCCCTTTGCTCGTTATCAGCCATCAGCGCCATCTGTGGCGTTATAAACACGTCAAACTCGTTGCCATCTATCTTTACCTTTATTGTGCCATTAAATTTCTTGGATTGAGACTCTACTAATACGGCGTTTGTAACCTGAGCGCCACCATCGCTTAGCGTGGCGTTTTCCTTAAGTTCATTTACTAATCGGGTTTCGATCCTGTTGAATAATCCCATAAGGCCTCCGAGAGAGACCCTTGTCTTTCCCTCTGAGGTGAGCTTTGTGCTGGCTGCCAGTATGCCGCCGGAGCCTCTAATGACGCTGGCTAAGTTATGCACTTCCTTAAATAGACTTAACGAGGCAACCTTTGCAGCCTGGCCTCTATCCTGATACTCCATATATGTCAATAGCTCTATTACAGGACCGCCCAATATTGCATTAAGGGACATAACAAAGGGCTCGTGCGCCTTATTCGCTGAGGTGGCATCATTTAATTCTCCTGTGGCAAGGTAAGCCTGAAGAGATGCAGCAAACTCCTGGATACCTTGAGCAACCTCATCCATATGGTCTAATTGGGAATCTGTTAAGGCAGCCCTGTTAAATTCTGAATTAAACTTGGTAGATAGTTTTACAGCATAGGCGCTTAGATAGGTCTGACCTTGAGCTTTTAGCCAAGCAGTATCTTTTGAGCGCGCCTTAAATAGCCCCTGTATAGTCTTAATGTCTGTTACATTCATAACTCCTGCAAGGACAGTTAGATAGGCATTCATCTGGCTTTGTTGAGGAGCGCCAATTCCATTTATGCTGAACAGGTCAACTATATCAGCAAGGAGGCTATCCGCCTTGCCAAATTCCCCTAATGCAGGAAGGACATACGTAATATTAAGCGGATTTTCATTTAGTTTTTCTGAGACAACATCGTTTAATGTCTTGGCAAACTGAGTAGCGCGGTCAAGTTGTTCTATTCCGTTTACATCGAGTTGCTCTATCCCGTTTGCATCTTGAGGTAACGCAGTGCTTATAAATGAGGTAGTTGCGTCAAAGATAAAGTTATTTACCTCATTAGTGGCAGAGCCTAAAACTGAGGATTCCGGAACCTGCATATTGGCGCTTACCACAGAACTGACTAAGGCGGCATTGAGTTTAATTTGAAGGTTTATTGCCTGTGCTCCGGCTGCCGCTGTAGCTGCCGTAAGGCCGTTATTGAGGAAACTCTGCAATCCGACAAGGTTGGTATTCCCGTCATTTATAATATTGGATACATATGCCTGTGAACGGGCTACGGCATCATTAAATTGCTCTGACTCAACCCCGTATTGCTGGGCTACATAGCCTATATCTTTAAATTGTGCCTGCAGGGCATTTATCTGAT
>CAZDNS010000073.1:0-9257 GCA_964506845.1 uncultured Planctomycetia bacterium
TGTAATCGTTTTCTATAAATCGCTGATATCAAGAACGTTGATGACTTTTGCAACGGTCTCAATTTCTGATGTCATACTACTATGCGATTAGCAATTTGCCATACGCTATTCGCTATTTTTAAGGAGGTGTGTTATGTCTAAAAGAACCTCTGCTATTTTTAAATCTACTTGCCTTCTTCTTATTTTAAGCCTTAGCCTTTACTATAGCGGGTTTGCCCAGGAGGAACCGCAGCCGCAGCAGGAACAGGCGGGTTTTACATCTGTTTCTACGTTTATAAAGGGAAAATATGAACCAAAAGAGAGCCCCTTCGCAAGGTTAAAACAAAAGATATATATGGATTTCCAGGATGTGGGCCTTAATGAGATTCTGAAATTGTTTTCTCAGCAGTCAGGTCTAAATTTTATAGCAGCAGAAGAGGTTAAGGAAAGAAATCTTACAATGTATCTTTCTGGCGTAACAGTTGAAGAAGCCTTGAATGCCATAATGAAGGCAAATAATCTGACATATGAGGCAATCGGCGATAATGTATTTATTGTAAAGGAGTCCAAGAGACCAAAGATAGATACAGTGACAAGGGTGTTCAATATTGATTATGCCCAGCTTGTAAAATACAAAGATGGCGAAGAACAGGAGCAGACAAGCGGCATAAAGGCAGTGATAGAAAAGCTGCTTACCGAATATGGCAAGATTATGATAGACCCGAGAACAAACAGTCTTATAGTTACAGAAATACCCGACCAGATGCCCCTTGTAGAAGAGATGATACTTGCCCTTGATACAAAAACCCAGCAGGTTTTAATAGATGCCCAGATAATAGAAACCAATCCCTCTACTGCAAAAAGGCTCGGATATGCATGGGGAGAACAGATGTTTTCATATGTGGGCCCCTCTACCAGCACAAAGGTCCCCTTTTTCAGGGATAGGTATCTTACAAATAGCGCATCAAAAACCGCTTCTTTCGGGACTTTGACTATGGCTCAATTTACCATTGTCCAGCATCTGATTGAGGAATTACAGGATATAAAATATCTTGCAAGGCCAAAGGTCCTGACGGTCAATAATAAACAGGCGGAAATCACTATATCGGCAGATCAAGCGGTTGGCATTGCGACTAGCTCAGTTTCCACAACCGGCCAGATAACCGAGACAGCAGAACGTTTAGAGATAGGCGTTAGCTTAAAAGTCACACCACAGATTAACAAGGATAATTATATCACTATGACAATAGAGCCTACTGTAAGCCGCGCTATTCAATCGCCATATTTCTCGCAGTTTGTCGATAGGCACTCCCGCACCACAAAAACAAACGTTATGATAAGAGACGGCGAAACCATCGTTATATCAGGTCTTATACAAGAAGAAGACAGAAAGACCTCAACCCGTATCCCCTTCTTGGGAAGCATCCCTCTTCTGGGAACCCTGTTCAAATATGATATTAAGAGTAAGTCAAAAACAGAGTTAATCGTATTTTTGACCCCCCATCTGTTAAAAGCGGATGCATTGACTGTTGAGAAAACAAAGGAGCAGGAAGAGCTTATAGAGGTTCAGCCTAAAGAAATCGCGCTTAAAAAAGAAAAAAAATCGCTGCCCACCGAGGCAGAGCTTAAAAAGGGTATTGTTTATCCGGCGCTACGCGAACAGGAAGGATTTATTTTTACAAAGAACAGCATAAACATTATAAAATAGGTCAAATGAAGCCATGACTTATAGAGCGATAGCGAGATAAGTCATTCTTCAACGAGGCGCTTTAATTTTGGCTGAATTTGACCCTTGACATTTTGTCCGAAGAAAATCATCTGCAAAATGTCAAGGGTTTAATTCGCAGACGCTCCGAAACTTCGGAGCTACAATTTACGTCGCTACGCTCCATAAATTGTCTGCTTATTAAAGGAGGGACATTTTGCTAAAATCCCGCGACAGGATAGGTGAGATACTCGTAAAGGAAAACATAATCAGCGACAAACAGCTTGAGGAGGCTATAAAGGTTCAGAAAGAGAGCTCCACCTATTCAGGATTAGGAGAGACCCTGATAAGTCTGGGTTTTGTGAAGGAAAAAGACATTGCAATGGCCCTTTCAAAGCAATTGAACGTACCCTTTTTCTCCATAGAAAACGGCCTTCTAAAACCCAAGAAAGAGCAAGGCATTGAGGAGCTTATCTCCGAGGACCTAGCTAGGCAGATTCAGGCAGTTCCGGTTCAGAGGGATGGTAACGTGCTTACCGTTTCATTTGTAGACCCTACCGACATTATTGCGATTGACAACCTGAAGAAGATGACAAAATGCGATATAAAACCCACTGTTACCACAAAGACAGACTGGACCCAGTCGGTAGATAAACTCTATCACGGGGATAGGGATGAATTCCAGGAGGTCATGCAGGAAGCCTCTGAGGCGGCAGAGAAGATTGAACTTACAGAGATAGCTGACGAAGGTCACGAAGACCTCGATAAGATTATGGCTCAGGCAGGACAAGCGCCGGTTGTTAAATTAGTGGATATGATTGTAAAACAGGCGGTTGAAAGCAAGGCGAGCGATATACACATAGAGCCATTCATGAAAAAGACCATCCTGCGCTACCGGATTGACGGCATACTATATGAGATAACGCCGCCAAGCGTTCAGTTACTTCCTGCAATGGTATCAAGGATAAAGATAATGTCAAAACTTGATATAGCAGAAAAACGCCTTCCGCAGGATGGAGGCTTTACCGTGAAGCTTGCAAACAGGCAGGTGGACTTCAGGGTTTCCACTGTCCCTACCATCTACGGCGAAAAAGTAGTAATAAGAATCCTCGACAGAGAGAGCGTTTCCTTAAAACTCGAGGACATGGGTTTTGAGCCGGATGACATTAAATGGTTCAGGGATGCGATAAACAGCCCGTATGGCCTAGTATTTATAACAGGACCAACAGGAAGCGGAAAATCAACCACGCTCTATGGCGCATTAAATGAGATAAGAAGTCCAAAGAAGAATATAATGACGGTCGAGGACCCTGTAGAGTTTAAGCTTGATGGAATAAACCAGGTTCATGTAAAACCCAATATAGGTCTTACGTTTGCAGCTGGCCTTCGGTCATTTATGAGGCAGGACCCGGATATAATTATGGTGGGAGAGGTAAGAGACCTTGAGACCGCAACCATATGCGTAAGGGCGGCTTTAACAGGACACCTTGTTTTAAGCACCCTTCACACGAACGATGCCCCGAGCTCCGTAACAAGGCTGGTGAATATCGGGGTGGAGCCCTTTCTTTTAAACTCTTCTCTTATACTTGTGGTAGCCCAAAGGCTTATAAGAAGGCTCTGCTCCTGCAAGGAGGAATATGTCTTGGACTTAGCTGTTTCCGGTTTAGAAGCGGGCACAAAATTATTTAAGCATAAGGGATGCGAGAAATGCCATAATACGGGTTTCAAGGGAAGGGTGGCAATACACGAGGTTATGAAGGTAACGGAAGAAATCAGGGAACTTATAGGCCAGGGAGCAACCGCCCTTACTATAAGAGAGGCAGCTCAAAAATTGGGAATGAGAACCCTGAGAGATGATGGTTTGCTTAAGGTAAGGCACGGCATAACCTCAGTAGAGGAAGTGATGAGCGCTACCTTTGGCGTTGAGGAAGAAGGCTGATTTTATGCCATTATTCGAATATACTTATATAGACAGTTCAGGCTCATCCGGAAGAAGCACTATGGAGGCTCCCTCCGAGGATGAGTTAGCGTCAATCCTTCAGAAAAAGGGTTATACAGTTACCTCTGTTTCAGAGAAGGCAGGCTCTGCCTCAAGGGCTTCAGGCCCTGTCAAAAGAAAATTAAAGGGGAAAATGGGCTCAGAACACCTTGTTCTTTTTGCGAGGCAGCTTTCTACCCTTCTTGAATCAGGGGTGCCCCTTCTTAGAAGTTTAAATATCCTCCTGAAACAAATTGACTCAAAACCCCTTTATTTGATACTCGAGAGGATAAAAGCAGACGTCGAGGCAGGCCAGTCCCTGCGTGATGCGATAGCCAAACACCCCAAGGTATTCTCAAAGTTCTGGGTAAATATTGTTGAGGCAGGCGAGACAAGCGGACAGCTTCCCTCTACCTTGGCGCAACTTGCAGGATATCTCGAGGCAAGCGGTTCGTTTAAACGGAAGATAGTATCCGCCCTTATGTATCCGATAATCCTTGCTACAGTTGCGGTAGGCGCCATACTGATATTCGTAATGAAGATTATCCCTGTCTTTACAAATATATTTGAAGGTTTTGACCTCGAACTTCCGCCGGTTACCAAAATAGTAGTCGCTTTAAGTGCTTTTTTGACAAAATATTTTTTGATTATGGCAATAGGCACCGCAGTTTTAATATACGCGCTCAGGCAGTATATAAAAACAGAAAATGGCAGATGGCAATTTGATGCCCTTCTGCTTAAAATACCCATCATTGGCGACCTTGTTTTAAATATGTGCGTGGAGAGGTTTTCCACAGGCCTTGGAACGCTTATAAAGAGCGGTTGCCCTATATTGCTTGCCCTTGACATAGTGGCAAGGGCGGTTGGAAGCAAACCCCTGGAGAAGGCCTTGGATGGGGTTAAAACAAGCGTCCGAGATGGAAAGACCATATCCGACCCCCTGGAAAGATGCGGTATTTTCCCGCCTATGGTAGTCCAGATGGTAAGCGTGGGAGAAGAAACCGGACAGCTTGCCAAGATGCTTGAGAGAGTATCCGCCTATTATACAGAGGTAGTAAACGAACTGGTAGCAAGGCTTACCTCTGTATTTGAGCCAATACTTCTCGTATTTATGGGAGGCGTTATAGGTTTTCTGGTTGTGGCTATGTTTTTGCCCATATTTAAACTTACCACAATCGGCGGAGGATAGAGAGATCTGAAAAACTCTCTTTTAACCAAATAAAATCTTGACAGATATAAATTTAAGACGTAAAATGCTTTTCAATATTAAAGGAGATGATACAATAAAAGATCCCTCGCTTAAAGCGCTCTCAAAATTTCCACAATGAAATTTTGAGGCAAAGCTCGGGATTAATTCCGACAAATCCTTGACACAAAGTGTCAAGGGTGTCGTCATTAAGGAGATATGTTTAGGTTGAAACGCGCAAGAGCGGGGTTTACCCTTCTTGAAGTCTTAATGGTTGTTATCATCATAGGCGTTCTGGCAACGCTTGCCATACCGCAATACACAAAGACAGTTGAAAAGGCGCGCGCCTCAGAGGCATATTCAAACTTAGGCACCTTAAGAAAGGCAGAGTGGATATTCTATAATGACCTCTTAAGCAACCAGAACTTTACCGCAACTATAGAAAGCTTAGACGTTGAAAACCCAAACTCAATGGCAACCAGGAACTTCAACTACACTATTACCGCAGGAGCCACTACATTTACAATCACAGCAACCAGAGTTTCAGGGACAAACTCAGGCGAAACTATCACCATAAACCAGGCTGGCGCTATTAGAGGAAACTGGACGCCGTAATATAAACTTAGCAAAAACAAAAGGAGGGATATATGGGCAAAAAAGGTTTTACGCTTCTTGAAGTCTTAATGGTTGTCATCATCATAGGTGTTCTTGCAACGCTTGCCATACCGCAATACACAAAGACCGTTGAAAAGGCGCGCGCCTCAGAGGCATATTCAAACCTGGGCACAATACGAAAGGCAGAGTGGATATTCTATAACGATAGAACCCCTCAGACCTTTACCGCAGTAGTTGGAAGCTTAGACATTGAAAACCCAAACTCATTTGCAACCAGGAATTTCAACTACACTGTTACCGCAGGAGCCTCTACATTTACAGCCACAGCAGCCAGAGTTTCAGGGACAAACTCAGGCGAAACCATCACCATAAACCAGGCTGGCGCTATCGCGGGAAACTGGACGCCGTAAGATTATTGTTTAACTTATAGATGAGGCATTATGAGGGTGTAACTCTTTTAGAGATAATAGTTGTAGTTGTTATCATTTTGATAATTGCAATCCTTGCCTTTCCCCAGCTTACAAAGATGGTTGAGCATGGTAAAACCAAAGAGGCGTATGTAAACTTAGAGCTCATCCGCACCGGGGAAAAACTCTACTGGCTGGATAATAACTTCCATACAGGCGATATATCCACCCTCAGGATAGAAGACCCCAATACCGACCCTAACAGGGCATTTGATTATTCCATAAGTTCTCCAGTTTCTCCGGCAGTTGACGCAAATAATTTCACTGCTGCTGCCACCAGAAGAAGCGGTCCTTATTCGGGAAATACTTACAGTATACAAAAAGAGGGTGATATAACAGGGCCGTAAGATAAAGCTCCGCGGGTTTACACCCACGGTATCTTCAAATTCTTCGGCGAAATCCGCCGAAGCATACCCGCCTTCGCTAAGGCTACGGCGGGTTATCCGCTTCGCATTCATCCACGGCTTTATGGTTCGACTTCGCTCACCATCCCGAGTAGCAGAAGGGACAGCTGCGGTCTTCTGCGTAGGCGGATAAAAAACTGAAGTTTTTGCGAGGCATAATTTTTTTATGAGCGGTATCCTATCTACTCTAAGTAGAGTCTTTTATCAAAAAAAATTCAAAGCAGGTTTTACCCTTCTCGAAGTAATCATAATAGTTGTAATTGTAATAGTTCTCGCCATTTTAGCCTTCCCCCAATACGTAAAGACAGTTGAGAGGACGCGCGCCAAAGAAGCCGAGGTAATCCTGCGGACAATTCATGCGGCAGAGAAGATGTATAAATACGACTACAATATATTTACCCCCGCTATGACAGATATTACCTGGGTTTATATAGAAGACCCGAATACAAACCCAAACAGAGGATTTGATTATTCTGTTTCATCCGCTACTTCCAGTGGTTTCACAGCTACTGCCACAAGAATAGGGGGCCCGAATTCCGGAGAGGTAATAACAATAGACGAAACAGGCGCAGCCGACACCTCAGGTTTTAGCCCTTAGACCCATCCTTTAAAGGTTTAGGAAGGTCTATCCTTGTAGGATTAGGGTTTAAGATTTTAGGATTAATGCGAATTTATAAAAGCCATACCGGGTTTACCCCGTTAGAAAACGTTGAGATTTCTCATATATGACAGTTGAAAAAAGGTTAGTTTCTAAGTATAGGTTAGGTCCACATTTGAATTCTCTAACGGGGTTTACATTAATAGAGATCGTCATTACAGCTATTGTTGTCGCTATACTAGCGGTTATTATGATACCACAGTATACAAAATTTGTTGAAAAGGGAAGGGCTGAAGAGGGAAAGCTTATGCTTAAATCCATAAGGGCAGCAGAGAAGATATATAAGGCGGATAACAATACCTATACCACTAATATGAATAACCTGCAGGCCCATATAGGTAACCCTAATTCAAGTTCAAACAGGGGATTTGATTATTCCGTAACAAGCGCAGATAGTATCACCTTCACCGCAAGGGCAACAAGAAGAAGTGGTGTAAACTCCGGCGAGTACATAACCATAGACCAGACAGGAACTATTGATCCTTCTGGCACAGATACGTGGAGCCTGTAAATTCAGTAATTGGTAAGTAGGAATCAGTCCCGAATGAGGTTGTCCTACGTAGCATCACTTCGGGATCCCGAAGTAGCACTACGAAGAGTAACTTCATTCGGGATAATTAAATTTTTTTACAAGTTACATGTTACTAGTTACTGGTTACTAAAAGGAGGTATTTTAAAATGAGATTATTGATAAATAAAATCCGATTATACAAAAATCTGCTCAAGTCCACAGTTATTATATCCGTATTCTTAATCCTCGGTATTTGCTTTGCGGATTCCATTACCCTGACAACATACTACCCCGCGCCTTATGGAAATTATACGAAACTTGACACAGCGCAGATAAAATTTGGCACTGAGGTATCTTGGTCAGACGAGCAACCCTGGCCAAAGATAGTCAATTCTCCGGCAGGAGACTATAACTGCCTTATGATAGTTGGAAAAGGCGCCTCCAACAGGACTGTTGGAGTCTGGGACAGGCTGGGTATAGGCATGGGTAACCCTTCCTATCCTATACATACAACTAATGGAGCATACGTAACAACTGCCGGTGTGTGGACAAATGCCTCCGATATTAGCTATAAAACAAATATAATAGATTCAAGATACGGTTTGAATGAAGTATTGAAATTACTTCCGAGAGAATATGTGATGAGGCAGGATGGCTCGCATCAGGTTGGTCTTGTTGCCCAGGAAGTAGAAAGGATAATTCCTGAGGTAGTCTCTGGCAAAGAAGGTGAAAAGGGCTTATCTTACGGTAATTTAGTAGCGGTTTTAGTTAAGGCAGTTCAACAGCAGCAAGCACAGATAGAGAGCCTGAAATCTGAAATAGAGGAATTAAAAGCAAATGAAGCCCAGACTTATGGAACAAAGTGTCCCGAGAAATTAGAATAATTTCCGGGATTAAATCCCTGAAATCGCTCACCTTCGGCAGGCGATTTCTAGGGAAACATAAGTATGATGGCTGAATTTGCCCAGCACTAATTTTATGATTTGCTAAACATTTCTAAAAAATTAGTGCTGGGTTAATTCGCACAAATCACTTAGCTTCACTTTCGTTCACTAAGTGATGTGCTCATTAAAGAGGTAACCGCCAAAGCCAGCGGTCTTGCCGCTAGGCAGGCGCGGGATACCCGCAGAGGCGCAAAGAAAGACTTTTGCATTTTGGCGTTTACTAATTTTGCGATTTAGCGTTATAAATTTTGCGTTTCAGCGGTTGCAAAGAAGGGAGGCTAATATGGTAAGCTTCTTTTTTATAATTGCGATAGCGAGCGGTTTTTTTGGAATTCTAATACTCTTTGCTCCCAAGCTTTATTCGTCGGTTGCAAAGAGACTATCAAAGACAATTGCGACAGTTGATGACGCAGGCTCCAAGCTTAAAATCCCTGTAGGACTGCTTCTTATTGCAATAAGTGTTTTGACCTTTTATATTATATACCTGCATAAACAGATGAATTTGCTGTAATTAGGTAAAAAATAGTAAATAGGAATTAGTCCCAAGTGTAGTTACTACTTTTGCATATCTTCGGGATCCCGAAGCGTATCTCAAGAAGTGGCTTCATTCGGGATAAATGGAAATTAGGGGATAAGCCCTTAATTCCTAATTACTATATCTAATTACTTATTCTTTAATAAGCCCATCTAAGAATCGATTTTTGGATGGGTTTTTATTTTATAATTGACAATGCTTTATTAATTGTTATACTTAAACAATATCAAATGAAGACATAAGTTATGGAGCTCATAGAGCGACATAACTTATTA
>CAZDNS010000074.1:0-9122 GCA_964506845.1 uncultured Planctomycetia bacterium
TTAGAGAGATAAATACCTCTTCAATAATCGTTGTAATCTTATTTTAAAATCGCTGTAATCAATACAAGTGTCATTTTGTAGACGTTTCAATATAAGTGCGTAATTTCTCAACATTCATATTTTTCAATTCATCAAATGAGATGGCATCTTCTAACTTAAAATTTCCTATTGCCAGCCTTCTTAAATCCTTGAGACATCCGCCACAACCCAGGATATTACCGATATCTTCGCAAAGAGCCCTGACATACGTCCCCTTTGAGCAGGATACGAAAAAATCAACCTCAGGCAATTCTACTTTCTCTACTCTTATATCAAATACCTCAATCTCTATGGGCTTTCTCTCTATGGTCTTACCTTTTCTGGATAGTTCATAAAACCGTTTACCGCATATCCGCTTTGCCGAAACCATAGGAGGTATTTGCATAGACCTTCCTTTAAAAGAAGAAAATATTTTTCTCACCTCATATGGTTCAATACCGTTAATTGGCTTTTGTTTGGTTATCTTTCCCTGTATATCCTGGGTGTCGGTTGTTATTCCTAAAAGAAGAGTTGCCTCGTAATCCTTCTTAAGCTCTGTCAGTCTACTCGACAATTTAGTAAAATTCCCTATCAAAAGAATCAAGAGCCCTGTGGCGTTTGGGTCAAGTGTTCCGCTATGACCCACTTTTCTTATATTAAAATGCCTTCTTGTAAAATCTACTATATCGTGCGAAGTAGGGCCTTTCGGTTTGTCGACTAATAAAATACCGTCCATATAAAATCAGTAATTGGTAATTAGTAACTAGTAATTAGTAAGATGGATAATTGTACCGTCGTTAAGTCAAGTTGACACAGACAGCAGTTAGGTAACGGTTAGGGTAACGCCCATTCGACAAAGCTCAGGGCGTGCTGAGCCCTTCGACTCGTTTGGTTCGACTTCGCTCACCACAAGTCACTCGCTCAGGATTATCCCGAGCGAAGTCGAGGGACGAAGTCGAAGCACGATACTCGTTTCGTATTTAAAAGGTAAGGGTTACGTCTTTAGACTAAGACGATAGACTTAACCGAATAACGATACCTGTCCGCCGCACAAGGCTTTGGAAGGCGGGCGGGCTTCCTAACCGTAACCAATAGACTTTACCTTAAGATTCTATTGTAAACTGTAAACACGACTTAAAGATTATACAATTTCTTTATTACGCGTTACTATAATTCATAGCATAGACCTTGTTATCTTCAAGACTCTTTTCTTCACTTCTTCCATAGTTCCGTCTATTACGGCGCCGCTTGCCGCAATATGCCCGCCACCCCCAAATCTTCTGGCAAGGCTATTTACATCAAAATCGCCTTTGGAGCGAAAACTTACTTTTATTTTATGCCCTGAGAGTTTCTTAAACATCATCGCCACCTTTACGCCTTTCAGCGCCCGCGGATAATTTATGAAATCCTCAAGTCTTTCCCTGATATCGCTGTCAAGTTCTGCCATATCGGTTTCTAACGCAATATAGGCTATGGCACCTTCTTTTTTTAAAGTCGATAGAACCTCGCTCAGAAACTTAATATAAGAGGTAGAAATATTTCCGTAAACCTTCTCATATATAATATGCGGTTCTATTTTATACCTGAGAAGTTCGGAGACTATTGTATGGGTTTTTGAACTTGTGTTTGAATACCTGAAGGAACCTGTATCCGTAAGAATTGCCACGTAGATATACAGCGCTTCTTTCTTATTTAACTTCACGTTAAAGGCTTTAAATAGTTCATAGATAAGCTCAGCTGTGCAGGAGGCTTTTGGGTCCACCCAGTTTATGTCTGCGAAATTATCATTACTTATATGGTGATCAATGGTAAGTAAAATCTCTGCCCCCTTTAAAAGCTTCTCTACTTTACCGATTCTTGAAAGTATTGGACAATCCAGCACTATCGCTGCGTCAAATTCAAGGTTAAAATTGGTATTGGTTAGTATAGCCTCTTTTTCGGTTAAAAAACTAAACTGCCTGCTTGAATCCTCATTTATAATATAGGCTCTTTTATTTAACCTCCTTAGCAAAGAAGCCAGCACCAGTTGACTTCCAATTGCATCGCCTTCGGGATTTATGTGAGAGGTAATTAGAAAATTGCTATTTTCTCTTATTGCCTTTATTATTTGTGCTTTGGACATTTAAACCTCTAACTTTTTGATTTTATCTTTTTCAATATCTCTTCTATCTGCTGGCTATACTCAAGGGAATTGTCTAATCTAAAATCAATCTCCGGAGTAAATTTTAATCTTATTCTTTCTCCAAGGCGGCTTCTTATAAAACCGTTTGCTTTTTTTAATATATCATATGTTCCTTTCTTTGTCTTTTCATCGCCCATTACACTGAAATATACCTTTGCAAATCTTAGGTCTGCGGTTAAATCCACTTTTGTCAAAGTCACAAAGCCAATTCTCGGGTCCTTGAGTTCACCCCTGAATATATTGCATAGTTCTTCTCTAATAAGCTCTGCTACTTTTTCTGGCCTCGAAGTCATCTATGATTACAAAATTTCTACTGAGTAATCTACAATATCTAAATTTCTATTATCTCTTACAAAGTCCACTACCTTACAGATAACCCTATTTACATACTCTTTATCATTTCCCACAAATGCTACTGCCAATACTGCCTTCTGCCATTTATCCTGCGCATCAACCTCGCTTATGGACACATTAAAATTATTCTTGATACGTTCTATCAGGCTTTTAAGCCTCATCCTTTTATCCTTTAAAGACAAACCGTTTGTTAAAAAAATCTCGATTCTTAAAATACCAACGAACATTGTCCTATATTGCAATGTAACAAAAATAATACTTGCATTGATTACGCAGATTTTTAAACCCGATTACGCAGATTACCAACGCAAGCCTTATCCCTGCCTTGCCGGCAGGCAGGTCTGTAATCTGCATTTTAATCTGTGCAATCATACTCTTGTTTATTTTAGAGTACACTATATCTTACAGGATTTCCTTAAAAAATCAATTTCCTCTTTTCTTGTCCTTAAGCCCTTATCAAGTTTTGCAAAGAGAACCTTTCTTAAGATTTTTTTAAACTCAGGCCCCGGCTTAAGACCTATCTCTTTTAACTCCCTGCCTGTTATTTTTAGTTTTGTTGCGTTGTATTTCTTAAGAAATTCCAAGACCCTGCCAACAAGCTGTTTATTAAGGCCTGACTTTGCTACTATAAAAACAATTGTTTCATAGGAAAGTTCTCTAAGCGCGTCAAATATGCCACTTGGTTTAATTTCCTTTTTTAGGGATAGTTTTTTGATGGCTTTATCCGAATAAGTTTTAGACGAGATTAACCTTTTTGAATCCCCTTTTTTAAAAACAAATTTTACTATAACCTCGTTCAATTCTTTTCTATTTAAATCCTCAACAAGCGCCATAAAAAAGATAAGCCATCTGTCTAATTTCCTCTTGTTGAAAGATTCCCCAAACCACTTTAGCGCCTGCATGCATGTGTTTAGAAGCTGAGATAGCCTTCTGTTAAAATTTATAGAGGGATGTATAAATCTTAACTCATTTAAATCGGCCATTCGTTTTATCGCCTTAAGGGGATTCTTTTCCGACAGGATAAGAATTAACTCTTCTCTTAATCTCTGTTTTGAAATCCTCTCGAACATCTTAAACTCAATTGCATTTTTTATAAGATTTTCCGTATGGGGTTCTATTTTAAAGCGATACCGCTGTTCAAACCTTATCGCCCTGAATATTCTGGTCGGGTCATCTATAAAACTCTGCTTATGTAAAACCCTGACATATCTTTTCTTTAAATCTTCCAAACCACCAAAAAAATCAAGGACTTCTCCGAGGTGTCCCTCCTCCAACCTTACCGCCATCGCATTTATTGTAAAATCGCGCCTCGACAAATCCTCTCTTATCGTAGCGAATTCAACCTTAGGAAGCGCTGCAGGATAATCATAACGCTCCTCTCTGGCGGTAGCAAAATCCACCTTAGATTTATCCTTCAATATCACGGTTGCAGTGCCAAATTTTTCGTATTTTACAAGCGCGCCGCCTACCTTATCTCTAAATATACGGGCAAAACCTATCGCGTCTTTCCTGCCTTGCCGGTAGGCAGGTTCCACAACTATATCGATATCAAAATTCTCCACACCAAGAAGTATATCCCTCACAAATCCGCCGACCAAAAAACTTTTATAGTTATACTCTTGCGACAGTTTTGCTATAAGTTTTAGCCTTCTGACTATAGTATCGGGAAGATTTTTTAGCAACCTGTCTTTTATATTCAAGGTTATATATTGCCCAGCAGACTTATTATGAGGCAATACAGGTTTTCTGGAGCCCGACGGGTGAAACCCGTGGGACCTAAACTTACCACGCCCATCTTGGGGCGACGTCCCGATCCGCCATGGAACTCTGGTGACGGGATTAGAACTCTCTCTCACAAGGTTAGTCCTTGTGATTATGCCCGCAAGCTTACCCGCTTTAAATACAGGCACAATACTGGAATTTGTCTTGGACATAACCTCTTTTATTTCATGTAACGGCGTCTCGGCCTGCACACTTACGAATTTTTGCTTCATATATCCTTTGACTGCGGAGTGCAGGAAACCGCGCGCCTGCGCCTTGGCAACATCCTGTTTTGTAACAACACCCGCAACCCTGCCTTTATTTTTGACAGCAAGACCCGGCAGATTATACGCATCCATAAGACACTTTGCCTCTTTTAAGGTATCTTTAAGCCCTATGGTTCTTACAGGATAACTCATTATATCTGCTGCAAAAACTTTCGGTTTAAGCTGTTTGGTTAAAATCTTAAGAAGTTTTTCTTTTAAATTCTCAGGATTTTCTTCCTTTACAAATGCGCTTGCTGCTGTCATATGACCGCCTCCGTCAAAATGCCTCATTGTCCTGTTTACATCTAATCGCGCATCTCTGCTTCTTGCAGTAAACTGGACTTTGGAGTCAATCTTTGCCATTATAAAAATCGCATCTGTATCAAGGATGTCTATAAGTTTATTAGCGAGGCTGCCTAAATCCTCGATATATTTTGAATATCCGAAGAGCGCAATTCCTATATGGACGCCGCTTATTTTATAAAGTTTGGTTGAATTTATAAGCCCGCTCAGTATCGCCAAATCCTCATCGTTGATTGCCCTTTTAATAAAACGCGCTATAACATTTATATCAGCGCCCTTGGAAAGTAAAAAAGCGGCTATCTCAAGGTCTAATTTCGTTGTGGTCGGAAAACTAAAAAAACCCGTATCCTCATAAATCCCTAAAGAAAGCGCTGTTGCCTCAAATGGGGTAATTTCTATATTTTTTTTCCTGATAAGTTCAACAAGTATGGTTGTGGTAGCGCCTATATTTCCTCCTATATCCTCTTTGGCTCTTATATCCTCGCGGCTTCTCGGATGATGGTCATAGAGATGGATTTCTATATCAGGATTATCCACGAGCTCAGCAAACCTTCCTAACCTGTTTTTAAAACGCGTCTCCACTATTATCAGTCTTTCGATATTCTCCAGTGGACATTCGGCCTCCCTTATAAAACCAAACTCTTCGCCATAAAACAAAACAAATTCTCTTACAGACTTTTCCAGAGAAGAGGGTAAGACTGCCTGTGCCTTTGGATATAGTTTCTTTGCCGCGACCAAAGAGGAAAACCCGTCAAAGTCTAAATTGCTGTGAGTGATGATAAGGTCCATATTTTCTGAAAAAAAATAATCCAAAAATCAAAGTTTAAATATCAAAATGACATACTAAAATCCAATCCGCCACAATTCTTGGCGGATGGTTTGTAATTTTAATTTTTAAATTTTAATTTTACAAATGCTCCCACCCAAGTGCTTTCTTTACCGCCTCTTTCCACCTGCTATAATATTTAATGCTTTCTTGCCTTGTCATTCTTGGGTAAAATACCTTATCTATTTCTCTAAAAGAGATAAACTCTCTTTTATCGCGCCATAAACCTGCTTTTAAGCCAGATAGGCCCGCTGCTCCTAATGCGGTTGTCTCTACAATAGCAGGTCTCTCAACGGGAACACCTAATATATCCGCCTGAAATTGCATCAAAAAATCATTCTTGGATGCGCCGCCATCTACCTGCAATTTTTTAAGCCTTGTTTTCAATTCCTTTATCACCATATCCAGAACATCTTTTGTAGAATAAGCGATTGCTTCAAGGGTGGCTCTTGCTAAATGGGCTTTTGTAGTTCCCCTCGTAATCCCGATAATAAGCCCCCTTGCGTTCGCATCCCAGTAGGGCGCACCAAGCCCAACTAATGCGGGCACAAAATAAACCCCTTCATTGGAAGATAAACTCTTGGCAAGTTTTTCCGTATCCCCTGCTTCCTTTATAATATTTAATTTATCCCTCAGCCACTGAATTGCAGAGCCGCCTGTAAAGACGCTGCCCTCAATGGCATATTCTGTCTTGTTTGCAAGCGACCATAAAACTGTAGTAAGCAGATTTTTGGAAAAATGAATGTGCTCTTTTGTATTCATTAGAAGAAATAGACCTGTGCCGTACGTATTTTTCACTATCCCTTCCTCAAAACACCCCTGAGCAAAACTCGCCGCCTGTTGGTCGCCTATTAATGAATATACTGGTAGTTCGTCCCTAAGATATCTTCTTTCTGTTTTTCCGAATATATCCGATGAATTTAATACTTCTGGAAGCATACCAATAGGTATATCAAATAGTTTTAATATATCCTTATCCCAGGCGAGGCTTTCAAGATTAAACAGCATTGTCCTTGAGGCATTGCTCGTGTCGGTGAGATGCGATTTTCCGCCGGTTAACTTGTATAAAATCCAGGAATCTATTGTGCCGAAAAGGGCATCTGTGTTTCTTGCCTTTTTCCTTAAGCCCTCTACATTTTTAAGAAGCCAGATGAGCTTTGTGGCAGAAAAATAGGGGTCTAAAAATAACCCCGTTCTTTTATGTATAAAATCCTCTAAGCCCCTTTTTTTTAGCCTTTCGCAGATATCCGTAGTTCTTCGGCATTGCCAGACAATGGCATTGTAAAGCGGCTTCTGGGTTTTCCTATCCCATACAACAGTTGTCTCCCTCTGGTTGGTAATCCCCACACAGGCTATTTTCCTTGAGTCAACCCTTTTTAAAACATCCTTTATAACATAAAGGGTGCTTTTAAATATCTCATCCGGGTTATGCTCTACCCAGCCGGGCTTTGGAAATATCTGCTTAAACTCCCTGTAGGAACTTGCAATAATATTTTGCCTTTTATCAAATACGATTGCCCTGTTCCCCGTAGTGCCTAAGTCTAAAGAAAGGATATAATTTTTATTCATAATAAATACTTCGTAAATCGGTTACGGTTACGATGCCCGTTTCGTCTTTCGGTAATAGTTATCAATACGGGCTTCGTTACTGTTGCCTAACATCATTCTCTCCTAAACCTCTCTCCCACCTCAAGTTCTTTCAGATACTCGTTTTTTTGTATGTTTAATATATCTTCATCAAAACCCAGATATTGGCTCATAATTTCTGAGACTGCACCAAGGCAATCCTTCCCCTTGCAGCGGGAATACCCTATCCATGTCCGCCTGAACATAAAGTCAGATATGCTGCTTGCAAACTCCTTCTTAAATGCGTATACAATCTCTGCCTTAATATGGGGATTATGCTCGCAGAGTTTCTCTTTTAAAGACGCTTCCTCCCTTGCTATCTCAGATATCTCCTGCCATCTTGAGCCATAGGTGTTTATTAAATGCCTTGCACTTGCCGAAGAAATACTCTCGTTCTCAAGCACCGCTAAAGAGCTTCTTGCAAAATCCTCTAATTGCCCCATATCTCCGCCGTAAAGCGGGATATCAGCGGTTCTGCAAACCACAAAACGCCTTTCGGGGAAAGAGCTTGACGCCCTGTCAACTACCTCCTGGGCAATATGCCTGTAAGTGGTATATTTTCCTCCGACAATTGTCATTATACCACAGCCCTCTTCGTAAACCCTATGCTCTCTCGTAACGCTTGAGGAAGAAGTCCCTTCAATATTTACAAGAGGCCTCAGACCGCTGCAGGTATTTATAATTGTCTCTTTCCCTATCTTCAAATTTGGGAATAATCTGTTCGTTTCCTTCAGAATATAATCTACGTCTTCTTTGTTTGCGTATAGCTCATCGGGGGGACCGTTATAATCTGTATCCGTGGTCCCGATTAGCGTGTATTGGCTTGAGGGTATGACAAATAACGGCCTCTTATCAGTATGGTTTGAGGCAAGTATGGCATTTCCCTTTGTTATATTCGGTATAATTATATGCACTCCCTTTGTAGGCCTTACAAGTCTAGTCTTTCTTCCGATATAACTTAAAACCTCATCCACCCAGACACCTGCGGCATTTATAAATAATTTTGCCCTGATTTCAAAACTCTCATTGTTAATTGAGTCTATTACTTTTACTGCCCTTATCCTTGAACCCTCTCTTATGAAACCAATCGCCTCTATATAATTTACGCACACAGCGCCTGACTGTGAAGCGGATAGGATATTCTCAAGGCACAATCTTGAATCATTCATATAGCAGTCATAATATAAAGCAGCCTTCAATAAATTATCACGCCTTAAATTTGGCTCGAGTAATAGGGTTTCTTCTTTATTTATAATTTTATGTGGTTTTACATTTTTAAATCCTGCCAGGGCGTCATAAAGCGCCATACCGCATTTGATTATAAAAGCGCTCCTCGGATCATCCCTGTATATAGGCAATATGAACCTAAGGGGTTTTACTAAATGAGGGGCTATTCTAAGAAGGGTGCTTCTTTCATGACACGCCTCATAGACCAGTTTAAAATTTCCCTGCTCAAGATACCTTAACCCGCCGTGGATGAGTTTGGAGGATTTGCTTGAGGTGCCGGAGGCAAAATCGCCCTTTTCTAATAAGGCAACCTTAAAACCCCGCAAACTTGCGTCCCGCGCTATGCCTGCGCCATTTACCCCTCCACCGATAATCAGGATATCAAAATCGCCTTTTTTTAACGCCTCTATATCTCTTTTCATAGTGTTATGTCAAATCTTAGAAATATGATTACGGCGATTAAAAAGACCGATTACACAGATTGAAACATTATTATTAAATCGCTGTAATCTTTTTAAAAATCGCTGTAATCAATGCAATCCTTGTTTTGTAGACATTA
>CAZDNS010000075.1:0-8983 GCA_964506845.1 uncultured Planctomycetia bacterium
CCGAAGGACGAGATAACTTGTATGTCGGAATTAATCCCGAGCTTACCCTGAAAATTTTAATAAAATTTTCAGGGTGTATAAGCGAGGGATACGTTTTTAAAATACCCCCAAAACTCCGGGTCAATCTTTTCTGTTTTACTACTATGTTGTGCAAATTCCGCCACAACCCATGACGCCCGCCTGCCATCTGTCGGGCAGGGATTCGCCAAGAATTTTGGCGAAAACAAAAAGGCGTCCTTTTCTTTAGGACGCCTTTGTCTAAAGTTCTTTCTTTAATCCAGCGGGATAGTCCTTCCTATCCCTTTTAAGGAAGGGACTAATTCAATACGTCGTTGTATTGCAGTTGCCTAATTTTTAGGCAATTATAACAACAAGAAAGAATATGTCAATAAAATTTTTGATTAAAAAATAGGCAGGTATTTAATTCACGGGGATAGTCCTTCCTAATTCTACTAAAGGAAGGGACTAATCCGGACGGATTCTATCCTAAGACCTGTATTACCCCTTGACTAAAGAATAGGCAGGTATTTCTGTACCTCATAACCTGTCACCTGCGCCTTATATTCATCCCATTCAAGCTTCTTGTTGCGTATAAAGTATCCAAAAACCTTTTCACCAAGGCATTCTCTAACAAGCCTGCTTTGTTCTGTTAGCTTAATAGCTTCAAGCAAATCTTCCGGCAGGGATTTTATTCCGCTTCTTCGCCTTTCTTCCTCGCTCATATGATATATGTTATCATTTGCCGGCTCAGACAGTTTATATTTCTTCTCAACCCCCTCCAATCCTGCGGCGAGCATAACTGAGAATGCCAGATACGGATTACAGGCCGGGTCCGGCGAGCGATATTCTATGCGTGTTGCTTTCTCCTTGCCGGGTTTATACATCGGAACACGTATTAAAGCAGAGCGGTTCATTTGCGCCCAGCAGATATAGACAGGCGCCTCATAGCCAGGGACAAGACGCTTATACGAATTCACCCATTGGCTGGTTATGGAGGTTATCTCCGGCGCATGCTTTAATAATCCTGCTGTATAGGATTTGCCTGTTTCCGATAGATAATATTCTCCCTTTGCATCAAAAAAAGCATTTTTCCCGCCTTTGAACAATGACTGATGGGTATGCATACCCGAGCCATTTATCCCGAAAATCGGCTTGGGCATAAAGGTAGCATATACACCGTGCTTGCGGGCAATCTCCTTGACTACAAGGCGGTATGTCATCACATTATCTGCCATTGTAAGCGCATCGCTATAGCGCAGGTCAATCTCATGCTGGCTGGCAGCCACCTCATGATGGCTATATTCAATCTTGATTCCTAAAGACTGCATTGTTAAAATTGTATCCCGCCGCAGGTCCTGGGCTACATCCAGGGGCACTAAATCAAAATATCCGCCCTGATCCAAAGGCTGAGGCGTCTGGCTATCTTTAAAATAGAAATACTCTAATTCAGGACCTACATAGTAGGTAAAACCTTTTTGTTTGGCTTTGGTCAAAATACGTTTCAATACATATCTCGGGTCACCCTCAAAAGATTTACCGCTTGGCTCATATATATCGCAGAACATCCTTGCCACGCTATAGTCCTCACCCGAGCGCCATGGAAGAATGGCAAAGGTATCGGGGTCGGGTCTTGCCACCATATCAGATTCCTCTATGCGCGCAAAACCCTCGATGGAAGAACCGTCAAAGCCCATCCCCTCGTCAAGCGCGCCTTCTAATTCGTCCACGGTAATAGCAAATCCTTTAAGAAACCCTAAAACATCTGTAAACCATAGTCGGATAAATCTTACCTTATGTTCTTTTACTAATTTCATAATATCCGATTTTGTTTTTTTAGCCACATTATCCCCCTTTGTTTATAAAATTCTTCATTCTATTTAACGCCTCTTTTAAATTTTCAAAACTCGAGGCATAGGAGATTCTGATATATCCCTCCCCTGAGTTTCCAAATGCATTTCCCGGGACAACCGCTACCTTCTCTTTCTTCAAAAGTTGCTGGCAGAAATCAATGGACTTTAGGCCTGTATTTTTTATAGAAGGAAAGATATAAAAAGCCCCCTGCGGCTTTAAGCATCCAAGGCCTATGCGGTTTAACTCGGTAAACATAAATTCTCTTCTTCTTTTATATTCGCGCTTCATCTCTTCAACTGAGCGCCTTCCGGTCTCAAGCGCCTCGCATGCCGCCATCTGAGAAGTTATGGAAACGCACATTATAGTATACTGGTGTATCTTAGTCATTGCAGCGATTATCTCTTTTGGCCCGCAGGCAAAACCCACGCGCCAGCCTGTCATAGCATAACTCTTTGAGAAGCCGTCAAGATAAATTGTGTTGTTTTTTGCGCCTTTAAGCGTTGCAAATGGCGTATGCTCAAAATCATAGGTTAAGTCTCCGTAAATCTCGTCAGAGATACAAAGTATTTTATGTTTTAACAAAAGTTTATTGATTTCATTTAACTCTCTTCTGGTATAAGAAACTCCTGTGGGGTTTGCCGGGTAATTTAGAATAATTGCCTTGGTTTTTTTATCAATATACTTCTTCAAAACTTTGGGCGAGAGTTTAAACCCATTTTTCTTTGTATCTATATACACAGGCACTCCTCCTGCCAACTCTGTAACAGGGCCATATGATACATAGCTCGGAATAGGAATTATAATTTTATCGCCGGGGTTTATGATAGCGCGCAGGCATAAATCCATAGCCTCGCTTACGCCTACAGTGATTAAGATTTCCTCATCAGGATTATAGTTAAGATTATGTTTATTTTTAAGATAACGGGATATACCTAATCTTAGCTTATAGAGTCCCTTATTGGAAGTATAAGAGGTAAAACCCTGCTCCAGAGAATATATCCCTGCCTCGCGTATCTGCCAGGGGGTGACAAAATCCGGCTCGCCTACGCCAAGGGATATAACCTCCTTCATCCCAAGCACAAGGTCAAAGAAAGCGCGTATCCCCGAAGGCTGCATATTCTGGACTTTATTAGAAATAATTGTCTTCATAGTTTAAAACTTAACTTTACACTTAATATGATATCGCTATCCTCTTATTCTCCTCCCTGTGTTTCAATATCACTCCGTCCTCTTTATATTTCTTTAAAAGAAAATGGGTGGCTGTGCCTTTTACGTTCTCAAGCGGCGCAAGCTTCTCTGCGACAAACCGCGCTACCGTATGCAAGTCCTTTCCCTCAACCACCAGAAGCAAATCGTATGTGCCTGAAACCAGATAACAGCTTGTAACCTCCTGGAATGAATAAATTCTTTCGGCAATCCTGTCGAATCCCAGGTCCTTCTGGGGAGTTATGTTTACCTCGATAAGCGCTCTAACCTCGCTATTTGCATCCTTTATCAATTCCCTGTTTATAACAGTTTTATACTTAAGTATTACCCCTGATTTTTCATATTTTTTTATTGCCTTTTTTACATTAGACACGTTTTTCTTTGTAAGTTTTGCTATCTCTTCCGGCGTCAATTTTGCGTTCTTTTCTAATATCTCGAGTATCTCGTCCATCGCATTACCTCCACTTTTAAAATTTATTCCATAACATAACACAGCAAATACTCTGCGTCAACAGGAATTGATTGAAAGGTTGTCTTCAAGAATGTCAGAATTTATGAGGATATCTGGCAGGGTATAATAACTTGCGGGGTCGGGGGGTTTTCTATATGTTTCTCCGACCCCGCATTCTGACTCTGAACAAAGTGAAGAGGAAGAATCTCATTATGAGATCCTTCGGTCATCCTTCGGACGACCTCAGGATGAGCAGTCGAACAGACTAAGAAAACTCCCCGACTGCTCAATAACTTGTCTTTATAAACTCTTATTTTTTATCCTTATCGCTATCACTCTTTCTTGACTGAATAACCACATAAATCACAAACCAGATAACGCCTATCAGGAGAACAAAAACAGGCCAGTCTCGTGCTAATCTGCTCATTTATTTTACCCCTTTTATTTTTTGTCTTTTTTAGAATATTTTTCTTCTACTCTAATAGATTTTGCTACTTTTTTATTATCCTTTATTTCATAGGTTAAACTAAGCACATCGCCTTTTTTGATATTTGATGGCCTCGCCACTTTCCCATCCTTCCATATAAATGTTGAGCTTGACTCAATAATAATAGATATTGCTTCACCTTGTTTTGTTTTAAGTTCAAATGTGGGAGAGGATGGGTCCTTCGTACTTATAGAAACAATGCTTCCTGAAACAGAGATGGTGGTTACAGGCGGAGTTTTTATAGATGCCTCTTTCTCTCCAACGCATCCCTGATTTATAAACACTGCTATTACCAAAGAAATGACAAAGACTTTTATATTTTTAGCCATTTTTCACCCCTTTCAATCTATTTTAATCATTTGAATATCTACTGAGTTTTAACCAGGTTTTTTTACCAACCACACCATCAGGGTTTAGTTTATTCGCCTTTTGAAATTCCCTTATTGCCCTTTTTGTCTGTTCTCCTGATTTACCGTCAATAGGACCTTTGTAGAACCCTGCATTCTTTAAAGCGAGTTGTATCTTTCTAATAGGTATGTGTAAAGATATGTCTTCTTTCTCAGATTTGACTAATCCCTTTGAAACATAATAATCTTTTTCCCTTAATCGTGATTCCAACTCGTTAATTTCTTTTTCTTTTCGGGATAATTGTGTCTCTAAAAGATTTATTTTGTTTTCGAGTTGCTGTATTGTTGTTATATTGGCTTGTTGAATTTTTGGTGTCGCACAGCCTATCATAGAAAAAGTTGGTATTATTAATAGCATAGAGAAAATTATAATTTTAAACATTTAGTCTCCCTCCTTCTTTATCTTTATTTTATCTGTCGAGAGATACTTGTTCAATTCTTCCAGGGTTCTATCTCCAACAATTCCGTCAGACTTTAGACCTTTTGACTTCTGAAATTCCTTTAAGGCTTTCCTGGTTTTTTTACCTATTTTCCCATCTATAGGACCAGGATTAAATCCAGCAGTTTTTAAAGCAATCTGAATTTGTCTTATGTCTTTTTTCAAGATGGGTTTAATATCTTCTATCTTCTCTCCAAGCTCCAAAGGTTTTTTATCAGGATAAGAAATTTCTTCTATCTTCTCAGGAATCAGGTGGGTGGGTTCTTTAGGAAGAGGGAATTTTTGTTGTTTTAATAATTCTTCATCTGCCTCAATTAATTTCGCCCAGGTTTTGGAATTTAAGGTTCCTTGTGGTTTTAAACCATTTGCCCTCTGGAATTCTTTTAATGCCTTTCTGGTCTTTCCTCCTAATCTGCCATCAACAGAACCAGGGTCAAAACCAGCCTTTTTTAATATTCTCTGTATCTCTTCTACCCTTGGATTATAGCCAAAACCCGTTCCAATTATTTCTATCTCTTCTCTCTCTTCACTGGTTTTAGTTAAAAATCGGTTTATAAAATCTTTTATAGGATTTATAAAGATTATGGTTAAAGATGCAATAGCTAAAATAACTAATATCTTTAATATTACCACTTTCATTCTATCGGTATAATAATCTTCTGCCCTGCTTTAAGTTTGTTTGGATTTTTTATCCTGTTTTTGTTTAATTCATAGAGATATTTCCAGCGGTGTCCACTGCCAAGTTGCTCTTGCGCTATCTTCCAGAGACTGTCTCCTTTTTTAATGGTATATTCTTTGGTTGATACTTTAATCTCACTTTCTATCTTTCTTTCTTCTTCTATGAGAAATTTCCCTTCATCTATCTGTTTTACCCCTTCAATCTCTGGTTTACCTGGATAAGGAAGCATTACCTCTTCAACCTCAGCAATCATAAAGTGGGCATTTCTGTCTTTCTGCATACCCACAATATCAGTTATAGGCGCGACTGCATCGAGTTTACCACGGCTAATTATACGGATGCGTTCAGGCTGAATACCGCTATCAAGTATATACATTTTGACTGCTTCAGCCCGGCGCCTGCCCAATTTTTCATTGTAAGATTCTGGTCCACGGATATCGCAGTTACCTGTTATAAGAATGCTTGACTGGGGATTTCTTCTTAATGTTTTTACGGCACTTTCGAGTATTTCTGCTGCGTCTTCGCGTAAATTGGCTTTATCAAAATCAAAGTAAATCTTAACATTCTTGATTATCCTTTTTATAAGCAACGAGGGTCTTAATTCTTCGGGCTTGGGCGGAGGAAGCTCTTCTTCCTTATAATCAAAGATGATTTTGTAAACATAGATATAGCCTCTATTTCCCCAGGGTCTTATTTCTCCGGGTATCTCTGGCCACCACCAATAGCCTCCGCGCTCCTCGTCTTTTATAGGACCTGGCTTTGCATCTGTAGGCCACCACTCAAAGCGTTTTTGAAGCTTGTCAAGTTCTTGTTTTCTCTTTTCTTCTCTTGCAGGTCTATCAACGGCATATAGAGATTGAGAAAACAGTATTATAAAAACTATGCAATATTTGATTATTTTTCTTCTTAACATACCTACCTCCTTCTAATAAAAAAGCCGCCATCCGATATTGAAATCAGATGGCGGCCCGACCACCTAAAAATGCCCTCTGGAGGATAATTCCCTCCAGACCCAGAATTTACTTATATATTAGAGATCTTTGAAAGTATTTCTTAACACAAGGTTAAAAAAATTGCAAGAGAAATTTTAATTATTTAATTATTCTTCGCTTTTTTTGTCCTTCTTTCGTTTATGCAAATCTATTCCCTTCTTAAATATCCTGCTAAAACAAAAGATTCCAAGCCCCAGGATAAAACTCCAGGAAATTATCATAAATATCCAACCGCTAAGTCTCATCAATTACTCCCTTGCAACCGCTGAAACGCAAAATTAGTTTTTATAAATAATATTTACACCGCTAAAACCGCAAAAATTTCTTTGCGTCCTTTGCGGATATTCTGCGCTTTTGAGGTTACCATTTTTTATAAATACACTATATCCTCATTATGGTACATAGAAAGAAAAAGTAGCATATAATCCCTGAGGTGGCGTGTTAATAGAAAATTCTGGCGGATGTGTTCTCTGCCGTTTTCTCCTAATTTCTTGGCGTATGCTGGGCTATTTAACAATTGTTTTATGGCAAAAGCGGCTCCGTCTATTGAATGACAAAGCAGTCCGGAATATTTGTGTTTTATCTGAAGTGGTATACCACCCACAGCTTGTGCAACCACCGGCTTTGCCTTCCAGAGCGCCTCTGTAACAGTCAGACCAAAACCCTCTTTAATAGATTTTTGAATAACTACGGTTGATGCCCGCTGTAATGCGTTTATTTCAATATCACTTCCCGGTGGTATAAGAAGAATGTGTATATCCCTATCTTTCCCTTTGGCTTCCTTAACCTTATTCAACACCTCTTCAGATTCTGGGTCATCAGTTGCAGTCCCGCCAGCCAGAATAAGTTGGCAGTTTACATATTTTTTAACACGCCTGTAAGCCTCTATTACGCCTACAGGGTCTTTAAGATAATCAAAGCGAGAAATCTGGGTAATTATGGGCTTATCTTGAGAGACTCCGTATTTCTTCAACACTTCATCTATTGCCTCTTGGGGCAAGTCCCTGTTTTTATCACTTACTGGGTCTATAGAGGGTGATATAAGAAATTGCCTTATGGGAAGCCTCTGGGCAAAATTAGGGCTTGAGAATACCGAGGCTTCGTATTGAACTATAAATTCCTTTAAAAAATTCCATACCCTTAAATTTGGATTTGATACATCTATATGGCATCTCCAGAGCCATTTTGAATTTGGAATTTTGGGTTTATTTTTTATTAAAGCGATTGGCTGCGGGTCATGGACAAAGATAATATCTCCATAGAGTTTCATATCTTCAATATTCCTCTGGCTTGTTTCCATAAATATGTCAAAGTCATCAGAGGTGATTTCTTCTTCTCTGCCGTGAAGGGCATTGTGAAATTTTTTGGTCACCTTAAAGAAGCTCTCTCCGCCTTTTATTACCTCCCACTTAGCATCAATACCCAACTCTCGTAGCAAAGGCACGCTCCTGTTTAAAATCTCAGCAACGCCTCCGCCTACGCTGGTTGAGTTTATATTCTGTATAACCCTGCTCTTTAACTTCTCCGAAAGAAGCCTTAAATCATCAATTATCGAGTGACCTACTATGGAAATATAATCCTCTAATTTAGGCATACTTATTTTCTCTTGGTATCCTTTTCTCAATGAGGTTGACTATTGTTCTTCTTAAATCTTCCATCGTATGCGTATAGGGGTCAAGATTGGAAATCTCATCCGCTAATTGCTTTTCTCCTAACGAGTCCTCAAGCCAGTTTGAAAAATCGTTAGCCCCTTTTTCAAGCCTGAGACGGGATTCAAATATGTGAAAATATATAGAATCAATTGTAATTTTCTTTAAAATATCAGCAAATTCAAAAATATTCTCTGCTACATAGTGGGTGGGCAATACAAAGCTTATTGATTTAACAAAATGAAACGCCTCATCCTCGTTTGTAAATTTTATCCTTGATAAAGGCTTTTCTTTTAAATACTCTTCGATAGTCTGGATAATCTTATTTCTCAAGCCGCGTATTGTCGCAAATTGAACTGTATCAATGCTGGCGAGGCGTTCGCCGAGTTTATCCTCTCCAAGCGCCTCGGTTACCCAGTAGGCGAAGTCATTTGGCGGCTCAGGAGAAAGATACTGATGTTGCTGTAAAAATCTGTGGGTATGGTGATATATACAGGAGCCGGAAACCCTTTTTATAAGTTTTAACAATTGGCCTATTGTCACAGCCCTTAACCCTGTTAATTCAGAAAGGTGCAGTCTTGTGCAAAATCTGAATGGTTCCTTAGCCTTGATCATTTTGTCCATTTAATACAAACGAAATAAATAAATTTACATATTGTATTGCACAGATGAGCGCAGACTTTTCTCGTCGCTATCTGTGCTAATCTTGTAGCATTTCATCTGTGCCAATCTGTGTATCAATGTAATAATATTTAATGCGTATGTAATAGGTTACCTAAAATTTTTAAAAATTTTATTACTTCTTTTGTATCCTTTAAATAA
>CAZDNS010000076.1:0-8669 GCA_964506845.1 uncultured Planctomycetia bacterium
GTTCTTGATTACAGCGATTTATAGAAAACGATTACAGCGATTAACGACGATGACCTTATCTTTAGTAATCGGTGCCTTTATCGTTGTAATCAAAGATTATTGGGTTTTTCAACAATCTCAATTTATATTTTAAACAAAAATGCCCTTTGGCTATGATAACCAAAAGGCATTTTAGTGTCAATACAAGATTATCCCGGATTTTACACGCTCCGCAGGAAAAATCCGCCACGAGCGAACGCGAAGCCTACCTTTAGGTATAGCGAGTGGCCGCACAGCCAAATTCGACGAGAATTTGGCTGGCTTTGCGGGGTATCCCAAATTTTACTCATCTGTCCAGCAGCTGGCGGGACGAGCAGGCACTAATTTGTACATGCGTAAAATTTGGGATTATCTATTTGCTGTCAACTGTCCACTGTTAACTATCTACTATTCAGACCCACTCCTCCTGAATAATATCCCCCTGAAGGCTGACAACTATCGATTTAATAGGTATCTTTCTCTTGGCTTGTTCGAGGGCTTGCTGTGCTATAGAAACCAAACCTGCGCAGCAGGGAACCTGCATCGTCATAACCGTTAGGGTATTTATCTTAGCATCATCTATGAGGGATTTTATCTTTTCAACATAGACGTCTTGGCCTTCATCTAATTTTGGGCAGGCAATGGCTATTGCTTTACCTTTCAGATAATCCTTATGGAAATCTCCTACTGTATAGGCTACGCAGTCTGCTGACAAGAGCACATCTGTCTTCTGATAATACGGCGCAAGCGGAGAAACCAGATGCAGTTGTATGGGCCACTGTCTGAGCCGGGAGGCTCTTTTACCTATTTCCTCTTCCTGAACAGTTTCCTCTTGCTTCTTAAAATCCTGCATCTTGGAACCGGGGCAACCGGAAATATTATGTTTAATTTCATCTGTATGCCCAAGAGGCAAGCCCTTTTCTTTTGATAACTCATCAAGAGGATTTTCTATAGCCTTTACTTTTAGATAATCTATTGCCTGCTTAAGATACTCCATCTGATTATGGTCCCTTAAGTGTTCGAGATGGGCTTTAATAACATTCTTACCCTGTTTTACAATATTTTCCATAACCCTTCTTTCATCATATTCCTGGGCTTCTCTCTCTTCAACGCTAATCGCTTCCTGCGGGCAATGGCCGATGCAGGCGCCCAGGCCATCGCAGAATAAATCGCTAACAAGCCTTACCTTACCATCTATAATCTGTAGTGCTCCCTCAGGACAGTTTGGAATACATAATCCACAACCATTGCACTTTTCTTCATTTATCTTTATTATCTTTCTCTTTGCTTTAGACATAATTTTAATGAACTACCTCGCAGCAAGCTACGAGGTATCAACTCTCTTATAAATCGTAACGCAGCTTGGCTAGCGGAGAATTAACCCCTCGTCCCACCAAGGGCGGGATTAACTCTCTTCCTTAAAATTGCTGTAATATTTTGTAGCACGTTCAAAAAGGCCGGGATTATTTTCTTTTACATCATAAAGTTTTTTTGTGTCAAATAGCTTTGCGTTATTCTTATTTTCCAAGTAAAGTTTGGTAAACAATTTTTTTACGTCCGAGTCTTTTTTATCTATTATTGAAATAAGTTTATCAAAATCTTTTTTTCTTTTATTTTCCCTCTCAACAGTTTCAGATACAAAGCTATATCTCTCAGGTCCGATACACTCCTTTGCCTTAGGGCACCACATAGCGCAACCCAAGTCAAATCTGGGATTTATAACCTCTTTTTTACATTTAGGGCATTTTCTTTTAAGTTCATCCTTAAAAAACTCTACCCTGTCCCCGCAATTTAAACAGGTTACCTCATAAACATCATCCGGTCCCCAGAACTGCTTATTTTGACCCGGGCATTTATCAAGCATAGTTATTTTTCCTTAATGACGACACAAGTTATGGAGTCCGAAGGACGAGATAACTTGTATGTCGGAATTAATCCCGAGCTTTGCCTCAAAATTTCCTTGTGGAAATTTTGAGAGCGCTTTAAGCGAGGGATATATTATTTTCAATGACCTCCACCGTCCGCCAAAGTTCTGTGGCGGAAGAATCAGTGGGGGAATTGATCCCCCTTAGAAATCGCCTGCCGAAGGCGAGCGATTCCAAGGACTTAGTCCCGGAAATTATTCTAATTTCTCGGGGCGAAGCTATACTTGAAATTTTACCAAAATTTCAAGTATACTTAAGCGAGAGATATGTATTGTATCATCTCCTATATATCACCAAATTATAATTATATACAAAAAATTATAAATAACCAATTTTATTTTTATCTATACACCTATCTTAAAGCGCCTTTTATATGCGCAGTTAAAATCTCCTGACCAGGACTTATGGAGAATATTTCTTATCGGCACACAGGTAAATTCTCTGCCGGAAATACTTCTTCGCATTCCAAATCTATTTTCGTATATTACGCAAAAATACTTTCCCTTAGTCTCTTCCTTCAAATTCGCACAAGGGTCCTTATCAAAAACTCCACAACAGGCTCCGCATCTTTTACAAAGATTCTCATAATCCTTTTGTTTTTCGTCCTGATATCTGATATATCTATCCTCACTCATTCTGTCTCTCTGTAGCCATAACAATTGATTCATATGCAACATCCAATAAAAACTTTAGCTCATCTATTGTTATAGATAATGGCGGCATTAAAACAATGACATTTCCCAAAGGGCGCATAATAATACCGTGTTTTCTCGCCTCTTTTATAACCCTGATACCGATTTTTTCTTCCCATCCAAATTCTTTTTTAGTTATTTTATTCTTTACCAGTTCTATCCCCACCATAAAACCCTTTTGCCTTATGTCTCCTGCATGCTCTAAATCATTGAATCTTTTTAGTCCGTTCTTTAAGAATTCGATTTTGGGTTTTAATTTTTCAAGAACCCTCTCTTTTTTAAAAATCTCTAAATTTGCTATTGCGGCTTGGCAAGCAAGGGGATTTCCTGTATATGTATGCCCATGAAAAAATGTTTTTTGCTCGCTATAATCCCCTAAGAAGGCGTTATATATCTCATCTGTTACTACTGTAGCGGCAAGGGGAAGATAGCCGCCTGTTATGGATTTTGCCACTGCCATTATATCCGGTGAAACCTCTTCGTGCTCACAAGCAAACATTCTGCCTGTCCTTCCAAAACCCGTCGCCACCTCATCTGCTATCATTAATACATCATAACGGCTGCATAGCCTTCTTACCTCTTTTAAGAATCCGGGCGGTGATACAATAATTCCGCCTGCCGCCTGAACCAATGGCTCTATTATAAGCGCGCCTATATTGTCATGAGACTTAAATAAGGTTTTATTTAATTTTTCTACACATGCTAAGTTGCAGGAGGGATACTTTTTGTTAAGAGTGCATCGGTAACAGTAAGGGTAGTCGGCCTTAAGAGAATCAAACAATAGCAGCCTATAAAGCTCATGAAATAAATCTATCCCCCCAACGCTTACAGCTCCAACTGTATCTCCGTGATAGGCGTTATTAAACGAGATGAATTTCGTCTTGTGCTTTGTCGTATTCGATTTTTGCTGCCAATATTGAAAGGCTATCTTTAAACCTATCTCAACCGCGGTTGAGCCGTTATCTGAATAAAATACCTTATTTAATCCCTTAGGTGCTATCTCAACCAACCTTTTAGCTAATTCAATAGAGGACATATTCCCAAGCCCTAAGAGGGTGGAATGAGATACCTTGTTTAACTGGTTTCTTATGGCATCATCTATCTCTCTTTTCCTATGGCCGTGGACATTGACCCATAGGCTTGAGACAGCATCTAAATACCGTTTTCCGCCTCTTGCTTTTAAATAATTACCCTTTGCCTCTTCTATTATAAGCTGCTTTTCTTTTTGCCAATCCTTCATCTGGGTAAATGGATGCCATATATGGAGTTTGTCGAGTTTTTCAAGTTGAGTTTTTTGAGTTGGTTTTAAAGAAGTTTGATTCAATATCGCTTCTAAATCCAATTTCTTACTCATTCGGGTTATTACTTTTTTATCAATCTTATTTATATGCGGAATCTCTCCAACTATCGGCGTATCTCCTAAGCGGGAGATTATAGAAGGATTTGTCTTTTCGCAGAGACCTCTTTTTTGAAAATTATTAAAAACCACCCCTATAATCTCTATCCCATAATCCCTCGCTGTTTTTATGGTTAACAGGGTGTGGTTTATTGTTCCCAAACCAGGCCTGCTTACAATAATGACTGGCAAATCTAAATCAACTATTAAGTCTAACACACTGTAATTATTCTTGATAGGAACCAGAATCCCCCCTATACCCTCTATAATCATAAACTGATGTCTTGAAGATAATTCATTAAAGGCGGATTTTATTCTTCCTATATCTATATTCTTTCTCTCTAATTTAAAAGCAACTACAGGCGCAAGGGGCTTTTTTGCAAAATAGGGATTTATAAGAAAATCAGGGTCTTTTACACCTGTTATCTTTTTTAAAAATGCTGAATCTGCTTTACCCCCTGTCTGAACAGGCTTCATAATACCTACATCGATACCTCTCCTTATCAATCCTCTGGCAATTATTGAACAAATGATGGTTTTACCAACGCTTGTATCTGTAGAAGTTATAAATACGCCTTTTCTCATAATGGTTTTTCTGCCTTTATTATTAAACCCTCAAATGTGGCATAGATATTTGAGTTTTCGGAATATTTTTCCTTATAAATTTTATCCATCTCCTTCAAAACTGCTCTTGCGTTTATTCCATTTATCCAGTTTCTAAAATGATGGGTTGCGCCAATAGCTTTTAGCCATTTAAGAATGTCTTTTGGGTTTTTATAGTATTGCTTTTTTTTAAAATCCAGTTTCTGAATTATATTAAATGCGGCAAATTTTAACGCTTCCGTAATTTTTAGACTGCTATTGTGTTCCTCCTGAAGGGGTAAGTTAATGCCTTTAATATTTTTGTATGCTTCAACAAATGCCTCTTTGAGTTCAAAAAGCGTCTCTTGTGAAAATAAACTTAAACAAAATATACCCTTTGGTTTTAAAATCCTATTTATCTGGCTAAATGCATCTTTGAGATTACCTATCCTCTGAAATACCGCATTTGAAACAACGAGGTCAAATGATTCGTTTTTAAATGGAAGGACTTCTAAATCCGCCTGTAAAAATATCAACCTACTTTTTTTAATCAACCAATTGTTTTTTGCATAAGAAACCATACCCCAGGCGATATCAAAACCAACCGGGAAACTTCCGGGATAAAGTTTAGCCAATTCATATGTATTTCTACCTGTCCCCATCCCGATATCCAATATTGTCTTGGTATTTATATTAAACGGCATCAAGACATTTAAAAGTCTCTGCCATAATTCCTGCTGGGGCATGGAATTTTCATCATATGTTCCTGCTGCCCTCGAAAAAGCCCTTATAACTGCCTTATCCATCTCTCTAATAGCCGGTTAAACCCTCTTGGTTTTGTAAGAAAAGGGATATGTCCTGTCCCTTGGATAACCTCCATACTCGAATTAGAAATTTTAGAATGGATATAATCTGCGGAACTAACAGGGCAAATCTGGTCGCTATCCCCCTGAATAATCAAGATGGGTAATTTTATATTTGATATGTCGTTTCTCAAATCTGAATTACGAAAGATATGTAATCCGTCCAGCAATATATCCCTATCTAAATTCTTTATCTGGTCTAAAAAAATAGTCAGTATATCTTTAAAATTTCTCTGTTTCTTTTCTTTCTCAGAAAATAACAAAGAATAGAAATCCCTTAGAGATTTTTCTTTATCTCTTTCAAGGCTTTTATATAACCGCTCAAGTAAAACCTCTGGTAAGCCTGCATTATAGTCAGACTCATTGGTAAATTTTGATGTGGCGCCTACCAAAACAAGGGATTTAAATAGTCTCGCATAATTTAGGGCTGACTTTAAAGATACCAAAGAACCCAAAGACCATCCAACCAGTATTACCTTTTTTAAAGATAAATAATTTATGAAACGAGATAAATCTTTTGCAAGGCTATCTAAGGTTATAGGTTTTGAGCTTATTGATTTACCAAACCCCGCTAAATCAAGACAAATAACCCTGTGATTTTTTAAAAAATAATCTATCTGCGGCTTCCACGCATTAGAGGTTGCTGCCCAGCCATGGATAAATAATAAGGGTGCGCCTTCGCCTTTAATTTCATAAAATATTCTATTGCCATTAGAAATAAAGTAAGCCATTTCTCTCGTTCTTGGGTTACTTGAGTTACTTGGGTTTTAACCCTATACCGAATGTAGTCACTTCTTTTGTATCTCTTCGGTATCCCGAAGCGAAACTTCTTAGAGTTGCTACATTCGGGATAACTCAATAACAAAGAACATTATTTAACTCCTAATTTCTTCGCCACCTTAACTATTGCCTTCAACGCTTTATCCAGATCTTCCCGTGCGTGAGTAGCTATAACTGTTACCCTGAGCCTTGAGGAGCCTTTGGGCACAGTAGGAGGCCTTATCCCTTGAATAAATACCCCTTCTTCTAATAGCGCCCTGCTAAAATTCATTGTCCGTTCATTATCGCCAAGCAGGATTGGAATTATGGGGGTTTGGCTTTCTAAGATGTTAAATCCGTACGAGAGGAGTCCTCTTTTAAAATATTCTACGTTTTCCCAGAGTCTTTGGCGAAGCCCGGGTTCATTTTCTACTATATTAATTGCTGCAATATTACTAGCCAATACAGACGGTGGCAGCGCGGTAGTATATATTAGACTCCTCGCCTTATTTATCAGAAATTCTATCAAATTTTTACTGCCACAGACAAAGGCACCAAAACCCCCGAATGCCTTACTGAAGGTTCCCATCTGAACCTCAATTTCTCCCCTTAAATTAAAATATTCAACTGCGCCCTTTCCATTTTTTCCCAAAACCCCCGTTGCATGAGCCTCATCTATCATTACAATCGCATTAAATTTCTTGGCAAGTTCTACAATCTCAGGTATTGGCGCTATGTCTCCGTCCATACTAAAAACTGTGTCGGTAACTATAAGTTTCTTCTCTGCCTTATCTTCTTTGGATAACATATCTTCCAATACCTTGATATCCTTATGCGGATATCTTTTAAAATCTATTCTGCTTAAAATAATTCCATCGACAATACTTGCATGATTTAACCTATCGGAAAATACAACCCCTATCTTTTCTGATAACGCCTGCAGAATGCCAATATTTGCCGTATAGCCAGAGCTGAATACTAAGGCCGATTCGGTCTTCTTAAATTCTGCTATTTTATCTTCAAGTTCTCTATATAAGATATTATTCCCACTTACAAGCCTTGAAGCGCCACTTCCGACGCCATATTTCTCTATTGCCTTTTTTGCCTCTTCCTTTAATCTTGGATGATTTGCCAGGCCCAGGTAATTGTTTGAACACATATTTATAACTTCTTTTCCGTAGATGATAATACTGGGTTCTTGAGCAGATTCTACATCTCGTAGGCTCCTAAATAGATTTTCTTTTTTTAAAGTCTCTAACTCTTCTTTAAACATCGCCTTTCACCCCGTTAGAAATCTCACAGCGTGTTCCCTTAGAAATGGCTTTCCGATATATGGGATTTGTAATGGGGCGTGGAACGCTATTTCTAACGGGGTTCACCCTTAATCCCAGGTCCTTTATCATCCTTAAATCTGTTTCTGGGTCATTTCCGGCAGTTGTGAGGTAATTACCTATCATCATACCGCTTGCGCCTGCATAGAATATCATGGATTGGAGCGAGCGTAAGTTTGTATTCCTGCCCCCGCATACCTTTATATCCTTATCGGGAAGCAATATCCTAAATATAGCTATCGTCTTTAAAATTTCTAAAGGCGGGATAGGTTTAAATTTTTCACACTTCGTTCCTTTAATAGGATTTAGAAAATTAAGCGGAACAGAATCTACATCCAAATTCTTAATGGTAAGTGCCAGGTCAATCCTATCATGTATGGTTTCGCCAAGGCCAAATATCCCACCGCTACAGACCTCAAGCCCTATTTCTTTTGCTGATTTGATTGTATTGAGTCTTTCTTTATAGGAGTGGGTAGTGCAGATATTTGGGAAAAATCCTTCAGAGGTTTCTAAGTTATGATGGTAACACTGAAGGCCTGCTCTTTTTAATCTTATGAGGATATCTTTTGATACAATACCAAGAGAAGCCGAGCGGTGCAGTTTAGGAAGGCTTTTCTTTATACGTTTAAGGGCATCGCATATTATTGAAATTTCTTTCTCGCTATTTATTCCCTTTCCACTCGTTACTATTCCAAAACAGGATGCCTTTATAGAAACTGCCTCTTTGGCTTTTTCAAAAATTTGCTCTGCGGTTATAAACGGATATCTTGCTATATCGCTCTTATGATGGAGAGACTGCGAACAGAATATACAGTTCTCGGCACATAAGCCGGACTTTGCATTTACAATAGCGCACAGAGAAACTATATCCTTGCGGTATTTTTTACGAATTTTATCTGCTAATTTAAAAACTCCTACGGGGCCTTTTTTTAGGAGAGAGGGTACTTCCTTCCGAAGATTTTTGTAGTTATGCACATAGATAATGTATTAAAAAATAAATTAATTGTCAACCAATAAAATATTTTTGGTTTACAATTACCATACCGCAAAAACGCTATCGCAAAAACGCAAAAATCTTTGTGCTCTTTGCGGTGAGACCGCCA
>CAZDNS010000077.1:0-8438 GCA_964506845.1 uncultured Planctomycetia bacterium
GAAATAATTTCGGATTTTGTCCGAGAGGCAGAGCCATCTTTAACAAAGCCCTATTGCTAGCAATAGGGCTTTGTTCTTTAAATTTTTTAAAAATCTCTCGGCTTGCGGTTGGGCGGCGGCAGCCGCAAGCCGCAGCAAAGCCGCACACGCATTGCATTAGCCAGAAGCTAGCGGCCTAGCGGGAGGTGCCTATAAATCTTTCTTCTTAGAAGAGTGGATGGTTTGGAGAAGATTGGAGGGAAAGTTTAGAGATGAGCTAGACAGGGGGCGCTTTGAAATTAGCTTGACAGATGGCCATTTATCAGTTATACTTTTAGTGAAAGTAAGGATGTAAGGAAGTAAGAAAGGAGTGATTGAGATGACTATCATTGAAACTGCAAAAGTTACCTCAAAAGGACAGATTACCATTCCTAACCGCATAAGAGAAATTCTACGTGTTTCAAGAGGCTCTTCTGTAGCCTTTGGTTTAACTAAGGAAGGAATATTCTTGTTACCATGTAAAGTTACCGCAGAATCGCCTTATAGCGCCCAAGAGTGGGCAAAACTTGAAAAGCTGGCTTCTGCTAAAGGCAAGGCATATAAGAGCACTAAAAAAGCCAAGAAACATATTGAAGCCTTATGAGGTTTGAGTTCAAACCTTCTTTTGATAGGTCTGTTAAAAGTTTTCACGGCAGAGAAAAAGAAGAGATAAAACAAGTCGCTTTCCAAGCCATAGATATATTATCTCAAGATAAGGTAGTCCACAAAGGTATTGGTTTGAAGCGCCTTAAAGGCGATTTTTGGGAAATAAGAAAGGGCCTTAGGGCAAGGATTCTTTTCAGACGGGAAAGAGATTTGAAAAATTTATCCTTGCAGGAGACCATGAGGATATTAGGCGTTTTCTGAAGAACATTTGATTTCTTCATCTCTCTGTACGACCCCCTCTGTATTATTTGAGAAGGCTTTTTAATTCATATCGGTCGCAAACCCCATAATTTTTAAGAAATCTCAAACAGAGGCGGGCGTTCTCATTTCAAAATAAAATACTTGCAACTAATTGCTAAAAGTCGTATAATCTAAACAATTAAACAAGGAGGTAATATGGGATATCAGCAAGGTGGCGGCGGATTCGGCGGACGGCCGAGAGAAATGCACAAGGCGATTTGCGCAGATTGTAAGAAAGAATGCGAAGTCCCTTTCAAGCCCAGAGAAGACCGTCCGGTGTATTGCAAGGACTGTTTTTCGAAACGAAAGGACAGCACCCGTTAAAAGGAGAGCATATTGGCGAGAGATAATTACGCATATAAAAAGCATCAGAAAGAGTTAGCGAGGAAAAAGAAAAAAGAAGAAAAAATGCAGCGCAAGCTGAATAAAAAAAACATACAGCTAAATGGGGGTTCAGGACAGATTTCTAACGAGGATGCCGCTGTCAGCTCATATCTACCGCCAGCTTCTTAAGCCTCTCCCACTTCTTTTTTATGACAATAAATTGTATCGGGTAAGATTATTGACAGGTTAGTTGACAATAGTCAAGGGAGGCCGTATTTGATAAAAGGGTTACTCTAAGGAGTAGCCCTTTTATGTTTTGGAGAGAAAATTTCTCAGGAATCTTCAATTAAAATCTGTAGCTAAGACCTGCCGTCATTTCAAAGGTATTTAATGATTCTTCAAACTGGCTTACCAGCCTGTCAATATAACGATAACGCAGGTCAGCTCTTAAAATGAAATTCTCGGTGGCGTAATACTTTACTCCCCCGCCTGCATTCAGAGTAAAACCATCACTATCCGAGATAGTCTCGGTTTGGCCATTAACAGTTCCCCTGATATCATTCTCTAAGTCTGCGACTGCAAATCCGATACCGGCAGTCCCGTAAAAAACTGTTTTTGATTCTGGGTTAAAATGGTACACAGCGTTTATATCAAACAAGTGCACATTTAAATCAGAGGCGGCAGGCGCATTTGTAGCCTCGCTTATATGTATGGTATAACGCCCCTCAATCCCCCAGTTAACCCCTATGTTGTAGGTATAATCTACGCCCCACGCCACCGCACTATCCAGCTCCGGGGTAGCGCCTGAGACAGGCGAAGATGTTAAGTCGTCCCCCAAAATGCCGCCCACGTGAATGCCAAACTCAGAGGTTCCTTCTTTAACTTGTGCGAATGCCGGAACACTTACAAACAGTAAGAACGCCGCAGTTAACCCTATATACCGTATCTTATCTTTCATCCCGACCCTCCTTTCCTTGATAATTATTAGTCCCTTCCTCTATATGAATTAGGAAGGACTATCCTTGTAGGATTAAAGGATAACCTGACGGTATAATAACCGAAGCAGGTGCTATTGTAAATAAAAAATTCACAAATATAGAAAAAAGGAAACAGAAGTTTGTTTAATAATTCAGCCAATGCGGAAAACGTCCCACTTAGGCCTGTTGGCTCATTAATAATTATTACCTAATTAACTTAACAGATAAACGGGTCCTGTCGTGTCTTGTTTCTCGCAGGGACGTTCGTTTTGCCCCGGCGTGGCAAAACTTCACTCGGGTCGGCTGCGTCGTTCATCCGAGCACTGGCGTGCTCGGATACCGTGCCCACTCCTTGCCTCTACGCCCTGCTAGAAATCAAGCCACGCCACCCGTCGCTTACATCTTTCTGGCGATATCAATTACAAGTCAATGAAGCCTTACAGAATTGTTTCGGTGACATTTAAGGTGAGTCAATTCGTAGGTTCATATTCCAATTGGGGTTCTTGTAATACGTATGGTATAATTACAATGTAAAAATTTTATACAAAAGGTAATGGAAAAATTCCCCAATAAACGGATTTTTGCTTTTCTTATCGATATAATTTTTATCGTAATTATTAATGAGTTGTTGTTTAATAAGGTGCCCCCACAGATTTTCAAATCTTTTTTTATTCTCCCAATCATAATAGAGGTCATCTATTTTCTTCTGAGAGATGGTCTGTTTGGAGGGCAGAGTATCGGAAAGTGGATAACCGGCCTCAGGGTTGCGGGCCTCGAGGGAAACAGATGCACTTTTATGAGGTCCTTTTTTCGCAATATAATTTTTATAATCCCGATAATAAGCATCGCCATAGAGTATTTTGTAATGGCGTATTCAAAGGACGGAAGGCGCCTCGGAGACCGCCTTGCAAGAACACGCGTCATTGATAATCGTCCCCACGTCAAAGACTCACGGTTTCTTTTATTTTCTCTTATTTTGGTCTTTGTATTTTTTATAGGCATACCGGCTTACAGATTTGTAGGAACAGAAAGAGAGGCTCCGAAATTGGTTGAGGCGCTGAAAGGCTATAAAGAAGAACACGGAGTTTACCCTGAAAAACTTGACCAGTTACAATTTAAGCCAAAATATTATTTTGTTTACACGCGATATAATAGCCATGAAGGCAATTCAGAATTTTTCCTTACAGGTATAGCTGCACCGTTCCCTGACAAAATCTCCTACAGTTCCCAGCGAAAGGAATGGAGAAAGCATAGAGGGTCTATGGCCTGGAGCAAAGAGGAATTAGGAATAACCACTGTTAGCTCAGAGGCCGAAGCCCATTATGGGCGCGGGTTAGAACTTCAAAAGAACGGCTCATTGGACGAAGCCATTCGGGAATACAGGGAGGCTATACGGCTTATGAGCGATTTTGTAAATGCGCGTTTAGGTTTAGCCCTTACCCTAAAGGAAAAGGGATTATTGGATGATGCTGTTAGGGAGTATCAGGAGGTTATTAAGTTAAAGCCAGATAACCCCGAAGCACGGCTGGGCCTATTTATGGCGCTATTTAAGCAGGAACGCGCCAAAGAGGCTTTAGAGGCCTATAGAAATTATATTAAGATAGCGCCTCCTAAAAATGAAGAGGAACTTAAGCGGTCAGAAGGGATTATTAAAGCCTTAGAAAAAGCATCTCAACCGTCCGAAATAGAAAAAGAGGCTGCGCCTGTTGACTTAAAAGCCGAAGAGAAATTGGAGAAAAAACAGGAGCCTACCGAAAGCCATATACCCAAGGCAGGTAAAAGATATATTATTCTCTTAAAAAATGGGAATGAGACAAGAGGGGTTGCGGTATCAGCAGATTCAAAAGGGTTATGGATTGAGATTCGCCAGGGCGGCCAGGTTTATTTAAGGAATGAGGAGATTAAAGAAATTATCGAGACTAATGAGGCTACAGAATAGAAAGCAATTCCCCCATTACGGTAAAAGTTTTTCATAATTTCCCCAAATCTCCCCCGATAGCAGTAATTAAAGAGCTCGTACGGCCAGAATTTTCTTGACAAAATATTAGTATATGCTAATATTCGAATATAACCAAACCGGAGGGTATTATGGAGCAGAGACTTTATGAACTTCATGCATCGATGTGCGGGGTGTTTACCTCGCCGAAGCGGCTTGAGATATTAAATCTATTGAGAGATAAAGAACTCTCTGTAGGCGAACTTGCAAAACTCACAAGACTTCCCCAGGCAAACCTTTCGCAACACCTAAGCATCCTAAGGGGAAAGGGCATTGTTAAGACGCGCAGAAAAGGCGTAACCATTTATTATTCTTTAACCAATCCTAAGATTATTAAGGCATTTGATATTATAAGAGAAGTGCTTTATGAGAGACTTACTGAAAGTAATAAATTGGCCAAAGCAATTAGTATGAAAAGGTAAGTACTTAATGTCTCACAAATTCCCTATAGAGCTTAAGGAAGAATTAGATAGTCCTCAGAGAAAAAGTTTATTTAATCCTGTCAGGGCTTTAAGGTCCCTGGGAATAAAGCCAGATATGTATGTGGCTGATATCGGCTGTGGAACAGGATTTTTTACTATTTTCCTTTCAAGGCTGGCGGGAGAAAAAGGAAGGGTTTTTGCTGTTGATATCTCTAAGGAGATGCTAAGGGATATCAGAAAACGAATCAAAAAAGAGAATATTGCCAACGTAAGGGCTATACTTTCAAAAGAGAATAAGATTCCCCTTAGGTCAAAAGCGGTTGACTATTGCTTACTTTCCTCAGTTGCCCATGAATTAGAAAACAAAGCCTTATTTTTTAAGGAACTGAAACGGATTCTTAAAGATAGGGGCGAAATTGGTGTAATTGACTGGAAAACAACACCGTCTCCGTTAGGGCCGCCCCTCGAAGAAAGAATTCCCATACGGACTATGAAACAGATAATTATGAAAAATGGATTTGGCATAAAGAAGATTCTTAATTTAGGTAAATACAATTACGGGATAGTAGCGGTTAATAACATAAAAAAGCAAATAAAGCAGGAGATAGCGTATGCAAAAATTAACTGAATTAGTAACAAAATATCCTAAGTCAACTATAATCTTTTTCTTGGCTGTGACTCTCTTTTTTGCTATCCAGTTTCCAAAGATAAAGATAGATACAGACCCTGAGAATATGCTTGAGCAGACACAGAAAGATAGGGTCTTTTATGATAAGGTGAAAAAGGAATTTGGTATAAATGACCTTTTGGTCGTGGGCATAGTTGACGAGGACGGAATCTTTAAGCCGGATATATTAAAGAGGATTGCTAATGTAACTGATGAGATTTTGAAAATTAAAGGGGTTATACTAGAGGATGTAGTGAGTTTACGCACATCGGATAATGTAACTCAAGAAGCAGGTGTTCTTATTGTAAAACGCTTTATGGAAGAAGTCCCTCAAGAACCTGAAGTGGTAGAAAAACTCAAAAGCGCTATTTATGACAATTCCTTCTTTGTTGATAAAATTGTTTCTCGAGATGGCAAAGCTACCGCTATATATATCCCTATTGAAAAGAAGGACCAGAGCTATCGTATATCTAAAGAAATAGAGAAGATATTGAAGAGAGAACTTGTTACAGGGCAGAAATTTTATATTGCGGGCCTGCCTGTTGCGGAAGATACCTTTGGCAATGAGATGTTTGTTCAGATGGGTATCACTGCTCCTCTGGCAGGATTTTTTATAATGGTGCTTCTATTTCTTATTTTTAGAACGAGTATAGCCGTTATCCCGCCAATGCTTGATGCAATGTTAAGCGTAATATGGACAATGGGACTTTTAATTGGTATGGGGTTTACAGTTCATATTATGAGTTCAATGATACCGATATTTCTTATGCCAATTGCCCTTTTGGATGATATCCACATCTTAAGCGGTTTTTTTGACCGATACCCATCCATAAATGATAAAAGAAAAACCTTAATTGTTACTATGAAGGACCTTTATCGGCCAATGTTTTTTACTTCCATCACTTCAGCAGTTGGCTTCGGTTCTTTGGCATTAGCGCCCATACCTCCCGTAAGAGTATTTGGCATTTTTGTTGCCTTTGGCATAATGGCAGCATGGCTATTTACCAATACAATTGTTCCAGCGATAATTATGCTTTTTAACGAGGAGAAACTGAAACTCTTTTTGGAAAAGAGAAAACAAAAGGCCTCTACTGGAGATAAGATGCTTAGAGTATTTGGTAAATTTTCTTTTCAAAAAAGCAAGACAATTCTTGCAGCCTCAGTAGTAGTGTTAGTTATGGGTATTGCAGGAATTTATCAGATTCGCATTAATGATAATCCTGTAAAGTGGTTTAAGCCGAAGCACAAGATAAGAGTTGCAGACGAGGTTATGAATAAGTTCTTCGGCGGGACCTATATGGCGTATCTGGTAGTAGAAGGGAATAAAGAAGATACGATTAAGAGGCCAGAGGTTATGGCTTATATAGACAGGCTGCAAAACTATCTGGAAAGTCTAAAAATTATCGGCAAGGCTTCTTCTGCCGCTGATATCGTAAAAAGAATAAATTACGTTCTGCATAATGAAGATAAAACTTTTGATGTTGTGCCGCAGAACCAAGAGGAAATTGGGCAATATCTTTTCTTATTCGGTATGACTGGAGACCCGAACGACCTTGATAATTTCTTAGATTATAACGCCCAAAAGGCGAATATCTGGGTTCAGATGAAAGGCGGAGAGAATATCCAGATGCATAAGGTTGAGAAGTCGGTCGCTAATTTTATGGAAAATAATCCCCCGCCTAAAGATATAACTATTAGATGGTCGGGGCTTACCTATATTAATATGATTTGGCAGAACCTTATGGTCTGGGGAATGCTCAAGGCAGTCTTAGGAAGCTTTTGGATAGTATTCTTTCTTATGGTTATAGAATTTCGTTCATTAAGGATGGGGTTTATCTCAATGCTGCCATTGACAATCGCAATAGTCTCTTCTTATGGACTTGTAGGATTTGCAGGCAAAGACTACGATATGCCTGTTGCTGTCTGTTCGGCCCTGGCTTTAGGTATGGCGGTTGATTTTGCCATTCACTATCTACAGAGATTTAAAGCCGCCTATCGAGAACTTAAAGATATAGAAGCCGCTCATACTTTTATGTGTGGAGAGCCATATAGAGCAATAATGGGTAATGCTGTTGTCATCTCCTTAGGTTTTTTACCTTTGATAACCTCTACACTTACACCTTATGTCACAGTGGGGACGTTTTTTGCTCTTTTGATGTTATTTTCTACCCTCGCTACGCTGCTTTTGCTCCCTGCAATTATGAAATTATGTTGTGCGAAATTATTTTTAAAGCCTGCCTGACGGCAGGCAGAGAGGTCAAATAAAATGAAGGTATTTAAATTAATATTCTTCTTAAGTCTATTAGTAGCTTTAGGTTTAAGGGCTACAGTAACTGTTGCCGAAGATAATTTAACGCCAAAGGAGATAATTGCCAAATCTAGGCTCGTATTTTATTATGCTGGCGATGATGGCAGGGCAAAGGTGCTTATGGAACTTATAAATAAGGATGGGCAAAAAAGAATAAGAGAACTTACGATGTTAAGAAAGGATTACCGAGAAGGTGGCGAACAAAAGTATTTCACTTACTTCCATAAACCCTCCGATGTAAAGGATACTACATTTATGGTCTACAAATACCCTGATAAGGATGACGACCGCTGGCTATTTATTCCTGCGATAAATATGGTAAAAAGGATTGCTGCTAACGATAAATATTCAAGTTTTGTAGGGAGCGATTTTACCTATGAGGATGTATCGGGAAGAAAACCCGAGGAAGATAACCACACCTTGCTTAGAGAAGAAGAATTGAATGGTAAAAGATGCTTTGTTATTGAGAGTATCCCAAAGGGGACTTCGGAATATACAAAGAGAATTTCGTGGGTGGATAAGGCAATTTTTTTGCCCTTAAAAGAGGAGTTTTACGATAAACAGAATGAGATATATCGGCAATTTGAGGCAGTAGAGATTAAAGATGTAAACCCCGTTAGAGATACCAAAAAGTCTTCCCAGGATAGCAAAATCTCTAACGGGGTAAACGGTTTTCCTACCATAACCAAAAGAGTGATGAGGAATATCAAAACAGGCCATCGCAGTGAGGTAACCTTTCAAGAGGTGGAGTATAATTTAGGGTTGCAAGATGATATATTTTCAGAGAGATATTTAAGAAAACCACCCTTGGAATGGATAA
>CAZDNS010000078.1:0-7968 GCA_964506845.1 uncultured Planctomycetia bacterium
AAAGGAGTATTTTGCGATTTAGCGTTTGCGTCTTTACGGGTTTTCGTGTCTTTGGGGTGTAGAAAATTTGACAAGGCTATTTAATAATCTCTTTCAATTCCCTAATATCATCTATTATAAAATCAGGCTCTGCTTTTAATATAGCCTCTTTCTTACCAATACCGTATGTAACACCACAGGTTAGCATACCTGTCTGTTTCCCTGAAATTACATCAAAATCCATATCGCCAACCAGTATAGACCTTTTGGGTTTAATCATATGTTTTTTTAAAATAGCCTCGGGCTGGCAGGGTAAAGGTTTAAGGCAGGCCTCATCATCTCCGCCAATAATCTCATTAAAATATTTAGCAATGCCGAAATGCTCTAACTGCGCCTTGGCAAATCGTTTCCTTTTGTTTGTAATGACGGCTTTTAATTTCTTGTTGAAATGCTCCAATATATCCAAAACGCCATAAAAAGGCTTGCTTGTATCAAACATATGCTTATTATAATCCTCTTCGTATATCTTAAGGGCTTTCTTAAGTAGATGCAAATTCTCCTTCCCGAGCGAATCCCTTATAAGCCCTTTAACGCCGTAGCCTATAAAATTAGAAATTATACCGGACGGCTTCGGCTTTAAGCCAAGGTTTTTAAGGGTATTATTTACGGAATTAACTATATCCTTTTTTGTGTCAATAAGAGTTCCATCTAAATCAAAAATTATTAAATCTATCTCTTTGGTGGTCTTCATCTAAATATTACCTGTTTTACAAATCCTCGCATATTCTAATGCACTATTCCTTACTCTACGTGCCTGTGTTTTATAATCAACCTCTATAAGACCAAAGCGTGGAGAAAATCCCTTTTCCCATTCAAAGTTATCTAAAAGCGACCAGTAGATATATCCGAATACTGGGATACCCTCATCAATTGCCCGCTTAGCCTCTTTTAGATGGGCTAATATGAACTCTGTGCGTTCATCATCATCTTCAGTACATATACCATTTTCTGTGATAACAAGCGGCAGTTTATATCGTGAGAATTCTTTAAGAATCCAATATAATCCCTCGGGATATATCTCCCAGTCTATAAAGTTACGCCTTCCCATATCCCTGTGGTGTAAAAGGGTGCATACATTCCCAAGAATTCCGGGTATTTTAATGCCTGTATTCTTTACAAAATCCCTTGTATAATAATTTATCCCTATAAAATCAATGGCTTTCTTAAGGGGAAGTCTTTCATTAAAAAATCCAGGTAAGAATATTTTCCCATTCATAATAGATTTTATAAAAAAATGGTTTGAAATATAACTTCTCAGAATAGCAGAGGTCTTATCCATTAAGGATTTATTAGAGCATGGGCTGAATATTATTGCGTGTTTTGAAAGGCCCACCTTCGGTTTTTTAAAATTCATTTTTTTTGATATATCATGTATCCTTTGATATGAGACCGTATGGGCAAATATTAAATTTTTTATCACCTTTAAGCACAGAGAAAAATCCGTCTTTCCCGGCGGCCATTTCCCGATAAAATAACTTTGATACGCGTACACGACAGGCTCATTTAGGGTAATCCAGTAATTTATTAAATCTCCGTATTCCTTTGCCACTCTTTCCACGAAGATTGAAAAAATTTCTGGAGAATCGTCCTTCTCCCATCCGCCTCTTTTATAAAACCAGAGCGGCAGTGTAAAATGATTGATTGTGACTATGGGTTCTATATTAAGAGACTTTAAATAAAGGATTACTTCTCTATAATGCAAAAGCGCCTCTTCGTTAAACTTTCTCTCCTGGGGCTCTATCCTGCTCCACTCAAGGGAAAATCTATGGCAGTTATGACCTAACTCTTTGACAAGATTAAAATCTTCTTTAAATCTCGTATAGTGTCCGCAGGCCCTTCCTGATGCTTCTTTTGCTCTTCCAAGAGATTCCCACTCCCACCAGTCGTTTAATACATTATCACCTTCAACCTGATGAGAAGAGGTCGCAGCGCCCCAAAGAAAATCTTTAGGAAAGTCGGAAGACATTATTTAAAAAAACTATAATATGTAAGCCAGACTATCAGAAAGGTAGGTAACCCTAAAGTAAGAATAAGCGTCCACATACCGTATCTCTCGACAATCCTGCACCAGGGTTCGCATATTTTACCTTTGGTTAAACCACCGCAGGCGAGTTTACACCACCACTTTGTTAACGGACTGCTTGCCACTTTCCAGTCTTTACATTTATCCGGTATCATATTTATCGTCTCCTTAATGAGTCCACAACTTACGGAACAAACATAGTGAGTGAATGTAAGTTGTCTGGACGAATTAATCCCGAAGCCTACGCAGAAGATTTCAAGGAAATCTTCAAGTGTTTAAGCGAGGGATATGTTATTTTCAATGAGTCCCGAACCTTCGGGACGAAGCCGAACCATTAAATCCCCCCTTGAAATCCTGTGGATTTCTAGGATTTAGTCTCCCTAGAAATTTCTGTGTGCGAATTTCACGGGAGGCAAATTTTGTTATCACAAAATTTGGGATTATGCTATAATTAGTAAAATATTATATCATACCTTAAAATAAAAAATGAAACTGATATTAAAATGGCTTTGGCTATTCTTACTGGTCTTTGTAATCTTACAGCCTATTCTTACCTATGAATCTCTGCCGGATAGATTAGCCGGATATTTTAACCTTTTCGGAGAAGCAAATCTCTGGGTAAAAAGGATTCAGTTTTATATTGCATGGTACCTTATTGTCGGTATTACAAATATAGCGGTAGTATCTATTCCGCCTCTTTTGAAAAATATCCCGCACTGGATGTGGCTTATTCCGAATAAAGACTATTGGTTGTACTCATTGGAAAAGAAAGAGGAGTGCATTGAAATTATATCTACCACCTTAAGGGTGAGTTCTCTTTTTATCAATTTAACCTTATTCCTGCTTTATCAATGTATATTAGAATTTAATATTGTAGGTATTATACACACCCCTCTGCAACTTATAAGCGCCCTGGAAATAATGGCCTTTTTATTCTTTTTCTTTTATCCTATGCTTAAATTAAAAAAACCCAAAGAAGCAAAGTATATCTGGAAGGGATAAACCCCGTTAGAAATATCACGGCGTGATACGCCATTTCTAACGGGGTAAAATAAGAATATTTTAAAGTAGTTCTCACTGAAAAATGCATGTTGACACCACTAAAACGCAGAATATCCGCAAAAACGCAAAGTAATGCTCGACGATAAAAATTTTGCGCCTTTGCGGGATTTAGCGATTTTGCGGTGTCAAAGTAGGGAATACAGGTAACCTAAAATCAGAGAACTAAGAGATATAAATATTAAATATACTGACAGAATTTTTGCCCCAAATTCCTTTTTTAACACGAGGATTGTTCCATAACTTGTAATCGGCCCAACCAATAAAAGAACCATACCTGCCCCAACGTTCATCCCCTGTTTTATAAGGGCATCCACTAACGGCACAGTAGCGGTAGAGCAGATATACATCAAAAGCCCGAATACCAAACTGAAAATATAGCCGTAAACTCCCGAGAGATTGTTCCTAATCCATACACCCAGAGGAATAACCGTGGTTACAATTGCCGCCAAGACTATGCCTAAAAGGGTCTCCAGCCCTATCTCTCTTGGCATATCCCAAAAGGCAAATTTAAAAACAGATTGCATACGTTTTAAAAAACCTTTTCTATGCGCATGCGAAAGAGTATCCTCCTCGCAATGGGGGCATTCCTCTTTTTTATTCTTTTCAAATTTAAAAGGGATCCGATTTCCAATAATACCTATCAGCATTCCCATCAGGATTACGGCAAAGAAAATGAATACCGCGAATTTTAAACCCAGGAGCCTGTAAGTCACAATAAGGGCGCTTACTGAGGTTGCGGGCGTGGCTACCAGAAATGCCAGAATTGGCCCTAACTTCGAGCCCTTTTTGTAAAAACTAACCGCCACAGGTAATGCGCCCCAGCAGCAAATCGGCAAAAGCGTTCCGGTAATAGTAGAATAAAATATCGCCTTAAGGCCTTTATTGCCCAGGTTTTTTTCTACCCATGCGCTTGGAATGAACTCATGGATTAAACCACTCAGGAAAAATCCCAGGCCTAAAGCAGGCAATATATCAATAAGATAATCTTTTAAAATAAGAATAAATCTTTCGATTTTAAACCATCCTTTTATATCTTTTCATTAACAATGAATTACTCACTACTGAAACCGAACTAAATGCCATAGCAAGGCCTGCAATCATAGGATTTAATAAAAATCCGGTGAATGGGTAAAGCACTCCGGTTGCAACCGGAATCGCCACCATGTTATAAAAAAATGCCCAGAATAAATTTTGTTTTATTTTCTTCATGGTGTACTGACTTAAATCCAAAGCCAATATAACATCTCTCAGGTCATCCTTTATTAGTATTATATCGCTTGACTCTATAGCTATATCTGTTCCCTGCCCTATAGCTATGCCGATATCTGCCTGGGTAAGCGCGGGGGCATCGTTTATACCATCCCCCACAAAAACAACCTTTAATCCTTTATCCTGTAATCGTTTTATTTCTCCCGCTTTCTCATTCGGCAGGATATTAGCTAAAACGCTGTCTATGCCAACCTGACCTGCAATTGCCTTGGCCGTATTAATCGAATCCCCCGTTATCATCATAACCTCTTTACCCGCCCTATGCAGCGATTCTACAACCTCTTTAGCGGACTGCTTTATGGTATCCGATACTGCAATTAGTCCTAATAACTTCCTATCGCCGGCAACAAAAATAATTGTTTTAGCCTGCGATTCCAGCTTTTGAATACCTTCTTCTGCGTTCCTTAAATCTATGCTGTTATCCTGCATCAACTTTCTATTGCCTACATAAACCTCCGAGCCATTATATCTGATTTTCACTCCCTCTCCCGGTATAGATTCAAAGCTCTCTGCCTGGGCTATTTCAACATTCTCCTTTCTGACAAAACTTAACAATGCCTCGGCAAGCGGATGCTCAGAGTTCTTCTCAGCAATTGCCACTAACCTCAGGAGTTTTTCTCTTTCTATATTATCGCTTACTACCAAGTCGGTAACCTCCGGGATTCCCTTTGTAAGAGTACCTGTTTTGTCAAATATAACTACACTTGCCTTATGGGCAAGCTGAAGGGTTTCTGTGTTTTTTATAAGTATGCCCTTTTGCGCCGCTAGAGTAGTGCCTACCATAACAGCTGTCGGCATAGCAAGGCCTAACGCGCAGGGGCAGGCTATTATGAGAACTGTGATAAATATAGAAATAACAAACTGAAGGCTTGCCCCCGTAAAAAACCAGATTATAGAAGAGCTAATAGCCACTAGAAGCACAGCCGGGACAAAATATGCTGAAATTTTGTCTGCCAATAGCTGTATGGGCGCTTTTGAGCCCTGGGCCTCTTCCACTAATTTAATAATCCGCTCTAAGGCGGTATCCTTGCCTACTTTTGTAGCCTGGAATATAAATGAGCCCAGTTTGTTTATTGTGCCCCCTATGACCATATCACCCCTTGTCTTCTCTACGGGTACGCTTTCGCCGGTAATCATCGACTCATCAATACTGGAATATCCATCCATTACTTTTCCGTCTACGGGTATCCTTTCTCCAGGCTTAACTACCAACATATCCCCAACAGACACTTTGTTCACATCTATCTCTTCTTCTTTACCGTTCCTTAAAACTGCTGCCATTGGCGGCTTCAGGTTTAACAGCTTTGTTATGGCGTCGGAGCTCTTGCCTTTTGCAATTGCCTCGAGCAATTTTCCGAGCAAAATAAAAGCAATCAGAAACCCGGCTGTCTCGTAATATAGGTTTTCCGCCAGCATATGATTTCCTTTAAACCAGATTATAAAGGACACAGAAAGGCTATATAAGTAGGATGTGCCTACCCCCAGAGCCACAAGGGTATCCATCGTGGCAGATTTTGATTTGATTACGCTTGATATGCCCCTTGTAAAGAACTGATATCCTATAAATATAATCGGTGTCGTAAGCAGAAATTGAACCAATGCCATATTATCTTTAATAAGGGGGTGTAAGGGCAGATTAAAGTGATGCGCAAACATAAAATACATAATCGGAGAAACTAAAACCATAGAAATAAAAACCTTGATTTTTAGAATTCTTATTTCTTTATCCCTGCTAAGCGCCTTATCTTCATAGGATGCCACCCTGTAGCCTATCTTCTTTATAAGGCTGCTTATGGCTTCAAAATTTATCTTTTCAGGGTCAAACTCTGCATATGCCTTCTCAAGCGCAAAGTTTACCCTTACAGAAATTATCCCTTTTTTTGATAGCAGGGTTTTTTCAATTGTCCTGGCACAGCTTGCGCAGCGCATACCCTCTATGTTAAAAATTATTCTTTGCATATTCTCCTTAATAAATAAAAAACCTGCGCAATTGACGCACAGGCCTTTTATTATTTTAAATTTAATGCTTGTGCTGATTGGCTTCTTAAGGTATAGGCACCTGCGTTTTCATATCCTTTACCTTTTCCTCTTCTACCTTTTTTATGTATCTCTTGGGGTCTTTTTTAAACCAGCTCTTTGGTATTATTGAAAAAATAATCATTTCTGTCTTTTTAAATATCTCTCTGGCTCTTTCTTAAATTTTTCTTTACAGATAAGCGAACAAAAATAATAGCTACTGCCACTGCTTTCTAAGATGTAAGATTTATTTTTATCGATCTCCATACCGCAGACTAAGTCCTTCACCTTTGTCTTGCTGCATAAATTTACTAATTTAACTTTAGGATATATCTTATTGACATTTTCAAGGCTACAAAGTTTAGTGCCTTCGGTTAATACTGCTGCTGTTCCGCAGGCAACGCCAAAGATAAATGCTTCTTCCATAGACGCTACCTCTTCTAATTTTAAAAGTAAACCAGCAATCAATGAGTCTCCTGCTCCCACTTTACTTTTTACTTCTACAGATGGTGTAATAGCTTTAAGTAAAACCCCCTTTCTTGCCAATATGGCACCTTTTGGGCCTAAAGAAACAAGCACATATTCTGCTTTATGGGATAAGAGCTCTGCTGCCTTAATAATCTCATCTTCTGAATTTAAACTTTTGTTTATCAAACGACTGAGCTCATATTCATTCGGTTTAATTAAAAATGGGTAGCTTTCTATACCTAAACTTAAAGCTTCACCATCAGCATCTAAAACACACTTTGCACCTTTATGATTTAGCAATGCGATAATACGTTTAAAAGTATCGGGAGGTAACCCTGGTGGTAAGCTACCACCTAAAGCCCAAAACTTAGGGAAAGGCTTCAATTCTTTTAATAAACTAAAAAGTTTATTTACATCTTCCCACTGAGCATTAGGGCCAGCCGCACTTATTCTTGTCTGAGAATGGTCAGATTTATCTGTTATTATGATATTTATCCTCGTCTCATCTAAAATTTCAATAAATTCAAAAGAGACATTACTTTTATCCATAAGGTCACGTAGCATATAACCTGCGCAGCCACCAACAATACCATAGGCCTTTACTGTGCCCCCTAATTCAGTTAACACCCTAGCAACATTTATTCCTTTGCCTCCCGGATCTCTATGAATAGAAATAGCCCTTATGGCATCGTCTTTGATTAATTTCTTTATAAGAATATGTTGGTCAATTGATGGATTTAGAGTAATAGCTCCTATCATAACCTTTTTTAGTACAAATACGAGTTTAAAGCGTATTGCTGAACCATGCGATGAGTGTTAAAGAAAGAAGCATTAATAGATATGGAATGTCGCATTATGTCAATCCATCCATCTCGGTCATTATAAAACATTGAAACAATTATTTTCTCCAATTTTTCATATAATTCCTGTGCATCGCTTTTGTTATCATTTCCAACGTCTGTCGTCCTTGGTCCGATAGACCAACCAGTTACACCTTCAATGTGCCCCTCTAACCACCAGCCATCTAAAATACTTAGACTAGGTATACCATTATGTACTGCTTTCATACCCGAGGTACCAGAAGCCTCATT
>CAZDNS010000079.1:0-4984 GCA_964506845.1 uncultured Planctomycetia bacterium
CTACCCATCTTTTAATCTGCATGCCGGGGTAAAGCCACTTAAGCTTCATAGCGGATTTTTCCTTATTTAACCTTCTGCTCTTCCTGATTTATAATCTTTATAACATTCTTATTGTCCACTGCCGCCTTCAGGGTCTCGCGAAAATATTTATCTTTTAGAAGCCTTGAAATCTTTGCAAGCGCCTTAAGATGAGGACCTGCGGAATCTTCAGGAGCCAGAAGTAAAAAGATTATATAGACAGGTTCTCCGTCAAGGGAATCAAAATTCACTCCATTTTTTGATATACCCAGACTCGCCACAAGTTTCTTTACGCTGTTTGTCTTTCCGTGTGGTATGCCTATCCCCTGGCCAACTCCGGTGCTTCCTAGGGATTCTCTATCCATAAGAATGCCGATAATCTTTTCCTTGTCTCTTGAATTAACTGCACCTGAGGATATGAGCAGGTCAACCAATTCACGTATAATACCTTCTTTATCAGTTGCCTGAAGGTCTGTGCTTATGGCCTCTGGGTCTAAAAAATCCATGATTTTCATATTTTCGCTCCTTAATGAGCCCACAACTTACGGAACAAACGTTAGTAGAGTGAGCGTAAGTTGTTTGGGCAAATTAACCCCGAGCTTACACTGAAAATATCGAACCCTCTGGAATTTCTCGCCCTACGGGCAGAAAATTCCGAGGACTTAAGTCACGGGAATTCTTCAGAATTCCTCGGGGGAGATTTTCAGGGTGTATAAGCGAGGGGTCTGTTATCATACCATCTGTAAATAATTCAAAATTATGATAAATTTTGATTTCTCTTTTTATGTTCACCTCCATTGTTTATATAATTCAATCGTCGCCGTACACATAAGTTAAAATTATTACTTTTTGCGCTTTACACCTGAAATTTCAAGTTAAAATTTGGAGCGGGTGATGGGTCTCGAACCCACGACAACAACGTTGGCAACGTTGCGCTCTACCAACTGAGCTACACCCGCGTCTTAGCAAATCGCATATGGCAAATGGCTTATGGCAAATAACCAAAAGAAAAGTCTCTTTTAATTCTTTGTTAACCCTTATCTATTTGCTATTCGCCCTTGGCTATTTTTGGCAAATTGCTTACGGTATATTGCAAATGGTAAAATTCTATAATTACTGCTTTTCTATTAGCCATTTGCCATTGGCTATTTGCCAAATTTCCAAGGGTTACCCCATCCCGCACAAAAATGGTGCGGGCGGGGGGAGTTGAACCCTCACGAGCAATGCTCATAGGATCCTAAGTCCTACGCCTATGCCAATTCGGCTACGCCCGCATATGTGCAAATGGCTTATGGCAAATAGCAAATGAAATGCATTTATTGCTACAAGCAATTTGCTATTGGCTATTTGTCATCCGCCCTTTCTGGCAAATCGCATATTGCAAATGGTAAAATTCTCTTATTATCACCCTGCTATTAGCCATTTGCTATTTGCTAATAGCAATTTTTGGTGAGCCGCGAAGGACTCGAACCTTCAACCTTGACCTTAAGAGGGTCCTGCTCTACCTGTTGAGCTAGCGGCCCCTTTAAGAAATTTAAATGTTATCATATTTAAATAGAGTGGTCAAATAAATTTATTGTGGAGTTTCCCAGTTTTTCAGCTTTTCCGTCCTTTGTTAAAACCATTTGCGATTTGCTATTTGCAATTTGCCAAATATGGCGCGCCTGGAGGGATTCGCCTCCTACACCCTAACTTAGCTGATAGCAAATGGCTTATGGCAAATAGTAACTATTGTTTTTAACCATTTGCGATTTGCTATTTGCAATTTGCCAAATATGGCGCGCCTGGAGGGATTCGCCTACTACACTCGCAGGATTTGCTCATTGCGTAGGCTCCCCTCGTTCGCTTACGCTCGTGATTCTCGCTTTTCCTCGCTACTCGCTCGGCGCTCACTTGCTTCGAATCCCTCAAGATGCAAATTATGAAAGCGCGCCTGGAGGGATTCGAACCCCCAACGCCCAGCTCCGAAGGCTGGCGCTCTATCCATTGAGCTACAGGCGCATAAAAGCTATGCTAAAGTTTTGAGTTGAAAGTTATAAAATCTAAAAAGTTTATTTTAAAACTCATAATTTCCAACTGAGTTTCTGGCGCTCCCTGCCTGCCGGCAGGCAGGTATCCATTGAGCTATGGGGGCTCTCCTGCGTTAAGCTTTTGTTTATTATATAGCAAACTTCAGAGAGCAGGCTCGCCTACGTTTAACCTTTGTATTTTAATACAGCGAACTTCGGCGAGCAAGATATTAATAACCTCCCTTGCCATCCGTTCACCTACGCTAACTCCTGTTGTTCAAGTTTGCAAGCTTCGGTGAATAAAAAGTCTTATGGCTTGCCATCCGAAGCTCGCCTACGTTAAAACTTCGGCGAGCGGGCCTGCTACTTTAGGTCTGCAGAAGCAAGGCGTAGGATGGTTGTGGGATTAAAACCAGGCGTATGAGCTAATCTTTTTTATCAACCTGCCTATAAAGCGGCGTAAGGAATAACTAATTATTCCCAGAATAAATGCAACCGCAAGATTATTTGTAATAAAAGCGCTTATCCCTATAAGAATAGCAAATGATAAATCTTCTGTCTCCTCTAAATTCCTGACAAGGAGCGAGTGCCTGACACCGACAAACAAGACCATTATACCGAGTATAAAATTAGGAATTTTTTGAAATAAAATACTGCTGTAAGAACCAAAGACAACAGCAATAATTAAAAAACTGCTTCCGATTATTATACCTGATATCCCTGTGCGGCCGCCAAAGGCATAATGGGCGGTTAAGCCTCCTGAGCCGTGGCACAGGGGCATGCCCCTTAAAAAACCAGTTATTATATTCACTATACCGATATCAAATGCCAGGGCACGCTCGGTAACCCTATGCGCCCTTTTGCCAAAATAAACTGAAGCGGCATCCTTTGTGGCAACAATGGAATTGCCTAAAGTCAGGGGCAGTTGCGGCAATACTAAAATAAAAAATGCCTTATAAAAATCTGTTAAGGAAGGGATTAGAAATCCTGTTCTTTTAAACAGCGATGCGTCAACGCTGCCTGGAATATTTGTCTTACTCTGAATAAGAAGCCAGCCGGTCCTTATTAGAATCAACCCTATACCTAACTGGATACCTCGCGTAATTGGTCTGGAAAAAATCTTAGAAAGAAGCCTTGGAAGACCCGTAAAAGAAAAAATTAAAAGTAAAATTCCCATCAATATACCACAGGCAGAAATAACAGACTCTCCCAAACCCATGGCAATACTTATTGCCGCCACCGCCTTTAGGGGTTGCACGCTCATAGGTATGCCGTAATACAGACCGCAACCTATATAAACCAGCCCTGAGGTTATCAAAATCACTTGCGGATTTAATCTATTTAACACAACCAGGCTTATAAATAATGGCAGAAACGTACCTATATCGCCGAAGGCACCTATTGCCTCTCTTGTATAAAATCTAAAATCTTTTTTCATATTGCAATGTAACAAAAATAAGGATTGCATTGATTACACAGATTTTTAAACCCGATTACGCAGATTACCAACGCAAGCCTTATCCCTGCCTTGCCGGCAGGCAGGTGTGTAATCTGCATTTTAATCTGTGTAATCATACCCTTATCTATTTGACAATGCATCATATTATTAAATTAACCACCTATCTCTGACATGGCATATCGGCCAGGGCTTGAACAGCTACAGGACGTATAAGCGCAGGGAACCTCCATTATATGCTCTTTCGGTTTTAAGAAAACAGCCTCCCTTATAAATTTTAAAATGGCCTCTTCGTCAAAGCCTTTTCTAAGCAAACCCTTTATGTCCAGGCCTTCTCTGCTGCAGAGGCAAGGCAATAATACCCCGTCAGAGGTCAATCTTAAACGATTACATTCTGAGCAAAACTTGAAACTGAGCGGAGTTATAAAACCGACAATAATAGGTGTATTTATGATGCGATAATATTTTGCCGGCCCATTTCCCTGTATATTATTAACGGGGATGAGCCTTCCTAATTTCAATAACTCCTTTTTTATCTGCTCGCAGGAAATATATCCTTTGTCTAACGTCGAACTACCTATTGGCATAAATTCGATAAATCTCACTATGACATTTCGTCTGGCGAAGAAATCGACAAAATCTAAAACCTCGTCGTTATTCAAGCTCTTGACTATAACTACATTTATCTTTATAAAAATATTTTCTTTTAATGCCGCCTCAATCCCCGATAAAACCTCTTTTAAATTCCCTCCGCGCGTAATCTCTTTGAAAGTCTCTTCTTTTAGGGTGTCAAGGCTTATATTTACTCTCTTAAGACCTGCTGATTTTAGGCTATGAGCGAATTTCTCAAGGAACAGGCCATTGGTGGTCATTGCCAAATCTTTTACCCCGGATATAGAGCTGATAGAACCAACAAGAGCAGGGAAATCCTTTCTTATAAGAGGTTCTCCTCCTGTAAGCCTGATTTTATCAACGCCCAGTTTAGTTACGAATGATACTGCTCTTTTAATCTCTTCGAAAGTAAGTATCTCATCGGGATTCTTGTGGGATATACCATGCTCCGGCATACAGTAAAGACATCTTAGATTGCATCTGTCTGTAACCGAGATACGAAGATAATCTATTTTTCTGCTGAATTGGTCAACTAAGGTTTCCATCTTGGCTTAACCCAAAATTTGCATTAGGGATTTAATAATATCTCCAACCAATTTAAAAGATTATAGTTACACAGTATGCCTTTGTACTAAAAAGGTGTTAATATAGCAAATTTTGCCATAGGCAGCACTAATTCTTCTAAAGAAGTTTACATCCAGCCAGAAAATTAGTGCTGGATTAACCCAGCACTTTATTTCTACGAGAGAAATCTTCTTATACAAAATAAAGTGCTGTCCAAGGGACAAATTTTTCTAATGAAAAATTTGGGTTAAAAAAATTAACCAACCCTCGCGATGAAAGGTTGGTTATAAATTTCTCCTTTCCAATGCCGAATGAGGTCTCTATT